>JAFVZF010000095.1 GCA_017508305.1 Paludibacteraceae bacterium
GGTGGAAAGGGTAACCGATTGTGCGTCAATTTCAATGCGGGTATTGCCTTTTTGGCTGTTCTCATTGATAAACAAATCATCGTCGCCCGATTGCAAATTGAGGTGTTTGGTAAAACCACTGGTTTGTAAAAAGAAACCTTGGCGATAGCCCATATTTCTACCCACACCCATGTAGGCACGTCTGCCCCATGCCATATTAAGGTACCAAATTCCGATGGTGAGCGTGTCAAATCGGATCAAAAAGTTAAGAAATCCTTTTTTGTATGTATACGCCCCATATCCCAACACAATTTGGGTTTGGTCGGTAAAGTTGCGCGCCATTAGTTGCAACCAGTTTTTGCTGCGAGGGTAGCAATCGGCATCGGTAAAAAGCAACAAATCGTTGCTTGCCGATTTGATGCCCAATGTAACCGCCATTTTTTTAGAGTCGATAAATCGGGCACGATCGGGTATAAAGGTAGTTTTTAGGTGAGGATACTTATAGCCGAGCAGTTTGAGCGTATCTTCTGTATCGTCTGTAGAACGATCGTTTACCACAATGACCTCGTATTCGGGGTAATCTTGCTCCAATAAAATGGGCAAATACGCCTCCAAATTGAGGCTTTCGTTACGTGCACATACAATCACCGAAACGGGAGGATAAGTTTCGTTGAAGGCAACTTTCCCCTTTCGGCATTTGCGTGCATACCTAAACAGGCGGGTAAAAAAGCCCAAGTAGTAAACCCATTGAATAAGCAGGCAAACCAACAAACCTATGGTAATTAGTTGTATGGTAAGCGATTGCATCCAATACGTTTGGATATGTGTGGCTATATCTGACAGATGGTTTGTCATGCGTTTCTACTAAAAATCTTCTGAGAAATAGGCGGTTGGTAGCTTGCGCAAGTTATACGTCGAACTCATTACCTCTCCGTAAGCACCGGCAGATCGGAACGCAATAAAATCGCCTCGGCGCACTTCGTTAAGAGCTACATCCTTGCCAAATACATCGGACGATTCGCAGATAGGTCCTACTACATCGTAGGTTTGTTCGGGTAGCTCGCTGCTCAAATTTTCTGCACGATGGTAGGCATCGTACATGGCGGGACGTATCAATTCGGTAAAACCGGCATCCAATATGGCAAATTTCTTAACCTCACCCTCTTTTACGTACAACACCCGACTAATAAGCGAACCGCATTGCCCTACAATGGCGCGTCCTAACTCAAAGTGGATAGCCTGATTAGCGCGTCTTTCTGCCAATTGATTGAAAACAGCAAAGTAGCCTGCAAAATCGGGTATGCAGATGTGGTTGGGGTGGTGGTAATCAATACCCAAACCGCCTCCAAAGTTGATATTGTCAAACGTATACCCTTTTTGTTGCAAGCGGTCTTGCAGCTCGTTGGCTTTGATGCAAAGGTCCTTGAATGCTGACATGTCGGTAATTTGAGAGCCAATGTGAAAATGAAGCCCTATTACCTTGATGTTGGTTAATGTTTGTGCTACTTGAAGTACGCTTTCAATTTGGCTTAAATTGATGCCAAATTTGTTTTCCGACAATCCGGTTGTAATTTTAGCGTGCGTATGGGCATCTACATTGGGATTTACCCTAAATTCTACACACGCCTTTTTGTTTTGAAGTGCAGCCAATTCGTTGATAACGTGCAGTTCGGCTAACGATTCGACATTGAAGCAAAAAATGCCGGCCTGCAAGGCAAGGTTTATCTCCCAATCGGCTTTTCCTACTCCGGCAAAAACAATCTTATCGGCAGGAAAACCGGCGTCCAAGGCAGCTTGCACTTCTCCACCACTTACGCAATCGGCACCAAAACCATAGCTGGCGATAAGGCTAAGTAGGCGGGGATTAGCATTGGCTTTAATGGCGTAGTGCTGTGTAAAACCGTAACGTTCGGTTTCTTCTTTTACTGCCTGAAGGGTTCTTTTTAGTAGGTCGGTATCGTAAAAATAGAATGGAGTAGGTACTCCATTCCATTGTTGAATCGGAAAGTTTCCTTTCATATTATGCTTGAAATAAATGTTGGCTCAATGCGTTTAATGCGCGTTGTTTGTTGTTGGCTTGAATCAAGAAAGATACGTTGTAGTTGCTGCCTCCGTAAGAAATCATGCGAATAGGAATATCGCTCAAAGCGTTTACTATTTTGGCTTGGAAACCTACGTTTTCGCTGTTCATGTCGCCTACAACACAAATAATAACCATGTCTTTTTCTACAGTAACGGTGCCAAAAGTTTTTAGCTCGTTGACTATCTCATCCAAATGTTTGGTGTTATCGATGGTAACAGAGACACCTACTTCCGATGTGGTTACCATATCGATGGCTGTTTTGTGGTTGGCAAAACATTCGAATACCTTGCTTAAGAAACCATGTGCCAAAAGCATACGACCCGATTTAATCTTAATGGCAGTAATGTTGTCTTTGGCAGCTACCGCTTCGATTTTGTGTGGGGTAAGTTCGGTCGAAATAATGGTGCCGGGAGCTTCCGGATCCATGGTGTTTAGCAATCGTACAGGTATATTTTCCAATTTTGCCGGCAAAATGCAAGTAGGGTGCAAAATTTTAGCACCAAAATAAGCCAACTCGGCGGCTTCTTCAAAGTGCAGTTTGGCAACAGGACGTGTATTTTCTACAAAACGTGGGTCGTTGTTGTGCATGCCGTCAATGTCGGTCCAGATTTGGATTTCGTCAGCTTTGACAGCCGCACCGATAAGCGATGCCGAATAGTCGCTGCCGCCACGTTGCAAATTGTCAATTTCGTTGTAAGCATTGCGGCAAATAAAACCTTGAGTGATATAAATTTCGGTAGCGGCAGGTAATTTTGCCAATTCTTTGTTTAGGTGTTCGCGAATGTATGCGGTATCAGGTTCGTTGTTTTTGTCAATGCGCATAAAGTCCAAGGCAGGTAGTAATGCCGATTTGCGACCAATTTCTTGCAAATACAAATTGACCATGGCAGTCGACATCAATTCGCCTTGTGCCAAAATAATTTTTTCGTCAAATAGCAAGAATACATTTTGTTTGGTAAAGTTGCGCAAAAGCTCAAAATGTTGTTTTAAACAAGCTGTAGCTTGCTGTTTGGTTTCATCTTTGGTGTATAGTTCGTCAATAACAGCAGCGTATTTCTTTTCTAATTGGCTAATTACTTCGTTGGCACTGACCGGATTTTTTTTGTACAAATAATCGGCAATTTCAACCAAAGTATTGGTGGTGCCCGACATGGCCGATAACACTACAATCTTTTGTTGACCATCAGTGATGAGCGATGCCACTTCTTTCATTCGTTTTGCAGAACCTACAGATGTTCCGCCAAATTTTAATACTTTCATTGCATATTAAATTAAAATCCGTACAAAAGTACAGAAATTTATTGAATTATTAAGTTGCACTATGGATTTATTTTGTATTCGTGCTATATGGGCGTTGCTTGGTGCTGTAAGCCCATAAAAAAACAAAGGGTCACCTCGCTTGGTAACCCTTTGCCCCATCTTAATTCTTAATCTTTTTCTTACGAAGAAAACTAATATGTTACAAAGGTACGATTTTGTTTGTTTGCTGCAAGTATTTGCCTATAAAAAATCCAGTTCGATAACAAATATTAACATTATTGTTGTCGAATATAGGCTTGTACAGCATCGTAACCTATTTGATACAGCTCTTTGTAGCTGTCAAAACTGAGTGCGTCGTAATGGTCAGCCCCCCTGCAGGGAATATACCAATCGCAAGCCTGTATTTGGGGCTGTGCAGTGGCACTGTTCATGAGCAGAACCGATAGTAGTAATACATCGGTTGTATTTTTTATGGTAGGTGTTTTGGGGTATTGCAAAGCATCGATTGCAATGATAAATGCGTGCTGTTCTTGCAAGGGAGTGATGGGTAAATTATCAACAATCCCCCCATCTGTATAGTAACAGGTGTCAATTTTGATGCTTTCAAATATTCCGGGTACCGAAGCCGATGCGCATACGTATTTTGCCAGCTCATTGCCTTGATGGATGTATGCTGCTTTCCCGGTAGATAAATTAGTTACGCAGGTATAAAACGGTATTGATAGCGAGTCAAAACTATTGTGTGGTATTAATTCTTTTTCGATGAGTTTGATAATACCCCAAAGACCTGTAATGCCGCGCTTACTTTTGCGAACGGATATCAGATGCGAGGTTTTGTAGAGCTTATGTTCTTTGATAATGTCCATGATTTCTTGCGGAGAGTAGCCGTTGGCATACATGGCACCGATGAGCGAACCCATGCTACATCCCGATATGATATGAGGTTTAATGCCGTTGTCTTCTAAGGCTTGTAACGCTCCTATGTGTACAAAACCAAGTGCTCCACCTCCACTCAAACAAACTCCAATGGGTTGGTTGGTAGGCAGTTCCTTAATAGGGTTTGCCCATGCCAATAGGTGGCATAGGCAAACAAGCATTATGACGATATTGCGTCTTATCATTATTTTCTTCTGGTAAATTCTAAGATGGTTTGGTTATTGGCATCTTTTAGTTGCAATTGTTCGGCATTGTATTCGATGGCTTTAACTTGTGCCAATGCTGCCAACAATGCATCTTCTACTTCCATGTTGGCACACATCATTTTGGTGCTTCCCATGTTGTCAAAGCTAATGGCGTTAACATTGGTAGAGTCGATAACCATTGTACCAAAAAACGAGTTGCAACCTGTATTGCCATAAATACGATCTTCTTGTTGGTTAAAGCCAATAAATGGCATGGTAATATCGTCTGTTTTTACGATGGCTTGACCATTGATTTTTGCAAGATCCCATTCGCCAAAAACGTTGGTTGCATTATAGTTATACTTGTTACAAGCTACAAGTGTTGTTGCCAATACGGCAACCATCCAAATCATTTTTTTCATATTGTTCTATTTTAAGTGAATAAAAAAGTAGTTGTAAGGATGGCCCCTACAACTACTTTGACGTTATAAACGTTTCAAGGTTTAATCGTTAGACCATTGTTTTTCCATGCGTTTGTAGCTGTTGTAACGCCATTTAGCGTTGTCTTCGGCAGCTTGGAACAATTCTTCTGCTTCTGCAGGGTATTGTTTCATTACCGATGCGTAGCGTACTTCGCCTTTCAAGAAGTCTTTAAAGCCTTCCCAGTTAGGTTCTTTGCTGTCCAACGAGAATGGATTTTTGCCTTCGGCTTCCAACGCTGGGTTGTAGCGCCATAAGTGCCAGTAACCACATTTAACAGCTTCTTCTTGTTCGGCTTGTGCTTTGCCCATGCCTTTCTTTAAACCGTGGTTGATACAAGGTGCATAGGCAATTACCAACGATGGACCGGGATAGGCTTCTGCTTCGCGGATAGCTTTCAAGCATTGAGCTTGGTCGGCACCCATGGCAATTTGAGCCACGTATACATAACCATAGGTAGTAGCAATCATACCCAAGTCTTTTTTACGTACGCGTTTGCCTGCAGCCGCAAATTTAGCAATAGCACCTACGGGAGTAGCTTTAGACGATTGGCCACCGGTATTTGAGTAAACTTCGGTATCCAATACCAATATGTTTACGTCTTTGCCCGATGCAATTACGTGGTCAAGACCACCGTAACCAATGTCGTAAGAAGCACCGTCACCACCAATGATCCATTGACTACGTTTAATTAGGTAACCTTTTAGCGCGGCGATACCTTTGCAGATGTCACAATCGCAAACTTCAACGGCAGGGATAATCTTAGCAGCCAATTCTTTGGTTTTAGCAGCATCGTTTTGGTTTTCGATCCATTCTGCAAACAAGCCTTTAAGTTCGTCCGAGCAGCAGTCGCAGCTTTGACCTTTGGTCATAAGGTCGGTTAGGCGTGCTTTCATTTTTTCGTTGGCAAGTTCCATACCCAAACCAAATTCGCAGAAATCTTCGAATAGTGAGTTAGCCCAAGCAGGACCTTGTCCTTTTTCGTTGGTGGTATAAGGAGTAGAAGGAACTGAACCTGAATAGATAGACGAACAACCAGTTGCATTGGCAACGATTTGACGATCGCCAAATAGCTGGCTTAACAATTTAACGTAAGGAGTTTCGCCGCAACCCGAGCAAGCACCCGAGAACTCAAATAGTGGAGTAGCAAATTGCGAATTCTTCACGTTGGCATTGATGTCTACCAAGTCTTGTTTCGATTTTACGTTTTCTACGCAGTAGTCCCAGTTAGCCGCTTCTGCCAATTGGCTTTCCAAGCTAACCATCTTAAGCGCAGGACCGCCTAATTTTGGATTGCCGGGACATACATCCACACAGTTGCCGCAACCCAAGCAGTCCATAACGCCTACTTGCATGCGGAACTTCATGCCTTTCATGGCAGCAGGAGCTTTCATCTCGATCATGGTGGCGTTTAGACCGGCAGCTTCTTTGTCGTCCAATACAAATGGACGGATACAAGCGTGAGGACAAACGTAAGCACATTTGTTACATTGAATACAGTTATCTGCATTCCATACAGGAACGAATGCAGCTACACCGCGTTTTTCGTATTTAGCAGTACCAGCGTACCAAGTACCGTCTTCGATACCTTTAAATGCAGATACGGGCAATAAGTCGCCGTCTTGTGCATTGATAGGACGAACCACATTGTTGATAAAGTCTGGATCGTTGTTGGCAACAGCAGCATCATCGGCAAGGTTAGCCCAAGCTGCATCGATGGTCAATTGTTTGTATTCGCCACCGCGATCTACGGCAGCATTGTTTTTGTCTACAATGTCTTGACCTTTTTTGCCGTACGATTTAACAATGAATTTCTTCATTTGTTCTACTGCCAAATCCACAGGAATTACACCGGTAATACGGAAGAATGCCGATTGCAAAATGGTGTTGGTGCGGTTGCCCAAACCAATTTCTTGTGCAATTTGAGTAGCGTTGATGTAGTAAACGGTAATGTTGTTTTGTGCAAAGTAGCGTTTTACTTTGTTGGGCAAGTTTTTAGCCAATTCTTCTTCGTTCCATACGGTATTCAAAAGGAATGTACCATTCTTTTGCAAACCGCGGGTAACATCGTACATACGTAGGTAAGCTTGTACGTGGCAAGCCACGAAGTTAGGAGTATTTACCAAGTATGTGCTACGGATAGCGTTGTCACCGAAACGCAAGTGCGAGCAGGTAAAACCACCCGATTTTTTAGAGTCGTACGAGAAGTAGGCTTGGCAATATTTATTGGTATTGTCGCCAATAATTTTAACCGAGTTTTTGTTAGCACCAACGGTACCATCAGCACCTAAACCATAAAATTTAGCTTCGAACATGCCTTCGCCACCTACAGCAACTTCTTCTTTTTTAGGAAGAGAGGTAAAGGTAACATCGTCTTCGATACCAATGTTAAATTGGTTCTTAGGCTCGTTCATAGCCAAGTTTTCGTAAACTGCCAAAATTTGAGCAGGAGTGGTATCTTTCGAACCCAAACCATAACGACCACCCACTACAAGCGGAGCGTTTTCTTGGGTGTAAAGAATGTCTTTTACGTCCAAGTACAAAGGTTCGCCGTTTGCACCGGGTTCTTTGGTACGATCCAATACAGCAATGCGTTTAGCCGATTTTGGAAGCGCAGCCAAGAAATGTTTAGCAGAGAATGGACGATACAAGTGTACAGCCACCAAACCAACTTTTTCGCCTTTTGCCATCAAGTAGTCGATGGTTTCGCGAATAGCTTCGGTAACAGAACCCATCGCAATAATTACACGGTCTGCATCTTCTGCACCATAGTAGTTAAACAAACCATAGTTGCGACCGGTAATTTTGTTAATTTCGTTCATGTATTCTTCTACGATAGCAGGCACGTTGTTGTAGAAAGTGTTGCTGCTTTCGCGGTGTTGGAAGAAGTGGTCTGGGTTTTCTGCCATGCCACGCATAACAGGAGCGTTAGGATTCAATGCGCGTGCACGGAATTCTGCCAATGCTTCTTGGTCGATAAGTGGAGCCAAATCTTCGTTTTCCAATGCTTCGATTTTTTGGATTTCGTGCGATGTACGGAATCCGTCAAAGAAGTTAACAAAAGGAACGCGCGATTTGATGGTAGATAGGTGAGCTACACCTGCCAAGTCCATAACTTCTTGCACAGAACCTTCTGCCAACATAGCAAAACCGGTTTGGCGGCATGCCATAACGTCTTGGTGGTCACCAAAGATACACAAAGCGTGTGATGCTAATGTACGTGCAGATACGTGGAATACGCAAGGCAATAACTCGCCTGCAATTTTGTACATATTAGGAATCA
>JAFVZF010000096.1 GCA_017508305.1 Paludibacteraceae bacterium
ATGTGCAAAAACGTTAAGCAAAATGTGTTGTTTGAGCGAAGCGAGTTCACATTTTGTAGTTTTTGTATGTAAAATTATTCCATGTTTTTTCTCGTGACTCGGCATAGTCAAGTATACTTGCCTCTGCTCTCTCTACTCGAAAAAATCCCGACCGGAAACCAAGTCGGAAGATGAAGCGACGAAACAAAATCGCTGATTCGTTGATGCGTTGCGGTTTTGGAGCACGGACGCACGACCGTGCGTCCCTACTTTTGACTTGCGACCTACGACTTTATTCGCTTCGCTCATGAAGTTGAGGCGATTCAATGAAGATATTACAATCGTATAACAAAGCACTAACAGATAGCGGTTTAAGCACGTTAATAAAATCAAATTTGATAGCATATATAGGTATATTTTTTACATTTGCAATCCACAAAATGTAAAATATGAACAAAAACGTACCTACTACAGGCCTTACCGATGCCGAAGTGCTAAAAAGCAGAGAGCAATACGGCGTCAATCTGCTTACCCCACCCAAAGAAACACCATGGTGGCAACTTTACCTCGAAAAATTTAAAGACCCCATTATTGTTATTTTATTGGTAGCCACTGCTATATCGTTGGCATTTGGCATCATGGAAGGAGACTTTACCGAGTCTATAGGTATCATCTTTGCCATACTGATTGCAACAGGTGTTGGTTTTTGGCAAGAATACAGCGCCAAAAAGAAATTTGACGCCATGAAAAGCGACAAAGATTACGAACCTGTTAAAGTACGCAGAAATGGCGTTGTACAAGAAATTACCAAGGACCAATTGGTAGTAGGCGATGTTGTCATTCTATCGGCTGGCGATGAAATACCTGCCGATATAGAGCTATACGAAGCCACTGATATGAAGGTACAAGAAGCCGCCATGACCGGCGAGTCGGTAGGCGTTGCCAAATACCCCCTTAGCGAGCCTTACAGCGGCTCCGGCTTTGCCCCCAATCTACTTTTGCGTGGCACTACCATCGAACAAGGTATGGGCGAAGGCGTAGTTGTAAAAGTAGGCGACGCTACCGAAATTGGCAAAACCACCCGATTGGCATCAGAAGAAACCGGCAACAAAACCCCGCTTGAACAAAAGTTAGGCGAGCTTGCCCAAAAAATCAACTATGCCGCATTTGGTATTTCTGCTACCATGTTTGTTATTCTTAACCTTCTACACTGGGATTTTGCCTTAGGCATGCATCCTTTTGTATGGGACATTGACCTGCTTCTTACCGAAGTACAATTCTTAATGAGTGCTGTTGTTATCATCATTGTGGCTGTTCCCGAAGGATTACCTTTGTCGGTTACCATGGCATTGGCATTTTCTATGAAAACCATGGCAAAAGAAAACAACCTTGTTAAGAAAATGCACGCTTGCGAAACCATTGGTGCAGTAAATGTCATCTTTACCGACAAAACCGGTACACTGACCCAAAACTGCATGACAGTAGTCGAAAAAAGCGTAAAGCCCGAGCACAAAGAATTACTCCACTTAATAGGCGCTATCAACTCGACCGCGAATTTCTCTAACGAGCAAACCGTATTGGGCAACCCCACCGAATCTGCCATTCTCAAATCAATTGGTATACAACAAACCAACGAAATTAGAGACGAATATGAGATTTTAAATCGCATCCCGTTCTCGAGCGCATGGAAATACATGGTTACCCATGCCAAAAGCAAACAAACCGGCGAAGAAGTGATGGTTATTAAAGGCGCACCCGAGGTCATTGCACGTATCATTGGACGCAACGATTATCTTGCAGAAGTAGCACAACAGCAAGAGAGAGGCAGACGTGCCATTTCCGCTGCTCTTATCGCTTCATTGCAATTTGACACCATCAAGAAAGAGTTAGAACAAGGATATGCACTTAAAAATTGCACCTATATCGGCACATGGTTTATCGAAGATCCTGTTCGCAGCGATGTTCCTGCCGCCATTGAAAAATGCTACGAAGCCGGTATTGATGTAGTGATGATGACAGGTGACAATATCAAAACCGGCAGCGAAATTGCTCGTCAGTCCGGATTTACCAACATTTGGGCCATTGAGGCTAAAGACTTTACCAAAGCAATAGAATGTCCCAAAAACGGAAGAGCCTACCCCAATGTTATTACACGATGCACTCCGAGCAATAAATTGGACATTTTGCAATGGATGCAAGCACAACGCTATGTTTGCGCCATGACAGGCGACGGCGTAAACGACTCGCCCAGCCTAAACCACGCAGACGTGGGTATTGCCATGGGATCAGGTACCTCTGTTGCCAAAGAAGCCGCAGACATTGTGCTATTGGACGACGCATTCCCTTCTATTGTAACTGGTGTAAAATGGGGTCGTTCGCTGTTTAAAAACATCAAAAACTTCCTCTTCCTACAACTATCCATTAACGTATCTGCCTGTTTAGTGGCTGTTTTTGGTCCATTAGTAGGTGTACAAATGCCATTTACCGTCACACAATTCTTGTGGATAAACCTTGTGATGGACTCGTTGGCTGCCATTGCATTGGCATCCGAACCTGCCGACGAACGAGTACTAAAAGACAAACCACGCGATAAAGACGAATTTATCATCAACAAGCAATTGGCAAAATCCATCTTTGGTTTTGGTGGTTTTGTATGGTTACTATGTATTGCCATCTTATGGGGCATGAATCACACCAGCGTGCTTGTTTCTATGGGATACGATGCACTTGCTCAGTTCTTTGACCACGTAACACCCACTGTGTTTTTTGCCACTTACATGACCATTAACTGGTGGAACATGTTTAACGCACGCGTTATTGGTAAAAACAAATCAATTTTTGATGGCATACTGGACAACTCAAAATTCTTAGGCATCATGGCATTTATTTTGGGCGTAACCATTCTAATCGTTCAGATTGGCGGAGAAGTATTCCAAACAGAAGCCCTATCAGCTCAAATGTGGGGATGGATTATTTTGCTTACATCGCCCATTGCATTGGTACGCGAATTATACTTTCAGCTTACCAAGAACAGAAAGTAATACCTTATAATACAAGCAAGGAGCTGGCTAAAATGCGTTAGCCAGCTCCTTTTTATTGGTAATATAGCTTACTGTAAAATCAGTTCGTAAGGTTGCTGCAATTGCTCCTTAGTATAAGGAATCACCCCCGAAGTAGAAGCCGAAAGCACTTTCATCAACGCCGTCTGATGAAAATCCAATTTTCGTTGCTTATTATCTTCCATACGAATCTTGGAAATAACATTTTTTTCTTCGACAAATACCTCGTTATTGGTTGTCTCGTAGATAATATTTCGTTTTACATCAGCAAACACCTTTTTTAGCCTAAACTTTTCAATATCATCAGCTGTCAAATTTACCACATTTAAAATGGCTAATTGATCGGCATTGAGTTTGTACCCAAAAGGTATATTTGCCTCTACCACCAACGACTGCGATTGCTTCTGAATGCGATAAGAATAGGGATCTAATACCAAATGTAATTCTAAATCAAACTTTATAATCCCTAAAAAGTTACGGTCCTCGCGATAGGTTAGCACCAAAATACTATCATTTTCGGCACTTTCCCATTTGCTCACCTTGCCTTTTAGCTCTTTAAACATCCATTTAATATCGCCACCCCATAGCACCCGGTGAATTAAGGCACTCGAATCGACTAATTGCATGCGCTCGGCATTCTTTTCCTTTCGCAACTGCGTTTCTAAATTTGACAAACGTTTGTTCGTGTCGGGATGTCGATGACGTTTTACCCAGATCGGTTTTAACTGTATGGAATCTTGTCCTTTTCTACCCTTTCCGGGCATTTCAATCACATTGCCCGAAAGCTCCTCAAAAGCTGCTATTTGATTCTCATTGTAGATTGCATAATCAGATACCACCTTGTAAAAATGATACTCGTCGGGAAAATCGTGCAACAACTGAGCATACACATCATTAAGCAGATTTTTCTTTTGTCTGCGTTTACTTACGTATTTTTTTTCTTTCTGTATTTCGGTTTCGCGCAACAAAATGGGCTGTTCTTGCATCTCAATAAGCAGCGTATCGGCAGGCACCTTTTTAATGCGCATTTCTATGGTTTTATACCCAATAAAAGAGATAATAATTTTATCGTTCGATGTAATACTATCTAAAGCAAAAACGCCATCGGCATCCGTTACCGTTCCTTTCATGGGGTTGTCCTCTACGTAAACGCTTGCAAAAGATACCGGCTGTTGCATCTCGTCCACTACCCTACCTACCAATGTATTGTTAGCTTGCATACATAAAGCAGGCAAGCACAACAACAGCCACACACATCGTTTTATCGTATTCATAGTAAATGTTCGTTTTTTTGCAACATCAGTTTGGTTTCATGGTAGCCCATACGGTATATATCATCGATAGCAGCCAAATCAAACATATCGTACTGTAACACATCGGGCAATTCTACCAGAATATCACACAACAAACCATCCTCCTTGGTATTGGCCCGGAACATAAAATTATACGAACGTACCGCTATCTCTAAAATACTCTGTTTGTATTGTGTTGGCACCAATGGGCTGGCATTTATACCGATCACACGCTCACAATCCTTTCTAATCACATCGACCGGAAAATTACAAAAGACCCCTCCGTCTACATAATGTACTCCATCAATCTCTGTCGGCGGAAATACAATAGGAACGGATGCCGATGCCATAACTCTTTCTGCCACACTTCCCTTGGTAAAAACAGTCATTTGTCCGTGGTCCAAGTCGGTAGCTACAATGCGCATCGGAATGGGCAAATCTTCGATGTTTTTGTAGGCTATCTTTTGGCGCATAAATTCTACAAACTTGGCAGGATTAAACAGTCCTGAGGTTGGAATGGTAAAATTGGTAAAATGGGTAAAGCTTTTGTTTTTAAACAGTTCGCATATCTCTAAAGGTGTATACCCCGCCACATACAAAGCACCAGCCACTGCTCCTGCACTGGTACCCGATATAATATCGGGCTTGTAGCCAAATTCTTCTAACACTTTTAAAGCACCGGCATGTGCAAACCCCTTGACACCGCCACCACTCAATGCAACCCCTAATTTATACTTCTTTTTCATCTTATACGCTCCAATACTTCTGGCGATACAGACAATTGAACATCTGTTTTTCCGTATAATCCGGCTGGATCTATGTCCATCAACGGTTTTTCGATACCCAACTCTGTCCATAGCATATCTACCTGCTTTTGTTCGCCCCGCACCACAAAGCGTTCTATAAAATCCAACACTTCTGGTACATGTTCTTTGTAACCAATAACTGCTATCTCATGTCCAAAATTTTTAAATCGAATAAACTGATAGGGCCACTGGTTCTTTTCAAATTGTTTTGCCAACGCATTAGAACCAAACATGCCTTTTCCAAACACCATCAGTTTGTTGTATTTTACCAACTCGTCTTTGGTTCCATGCAAAAAGAAGGTAGGCGATGGTTGTTGTTTGTAGCGGACCTTACCATCAAATGCCGCAATGGCACCGGCAAATGACACCACCCCTCCCAAACGAAAATCCTTAGGTAAGGTTTGCGACAAGGTATGCTTGTTTTGCATGTAATAATCGCATTGCAACGATATAATGGCTCCTGCACTGGAACCCGATAGCACTATTTGTTGAGGATTGATTTTTAACTCTTCTGCTTGCTGCAATACATAGTTTATCGCGCTAAAAGCATCTTCCACACCCATATTGACTGCATTTTCCATCAATCGGGCAAGTTGCAACAAATTGGTAGTTTCTACACCTTTTAACCCCAATCTATAGTCGATAGCCACACCTACTATGCCCTGCTCTGCCAATGTTTCCATGTACGCTACCGCAGAGGGCGTATTGCGCTCGCCCGACTTAAAGCCTCCACCAAAAAGAAAAAACACACAAGGATGCGAACGTAAAGTATCATCAGGCATGTACACATCCATTTGTAGCGCACAAGTATCTCTTTGCGCATACGTATAGGTGGTTCTTTTTACCGCCCAAACGGGAATACCAATCAAAGCGATTATCGCAAACAATAAAATACGTCTCATTCGATTGTTTCTTTAAATACATAGCAAAAATACACAAAATCCCTCAATTACAATCTTAGCCTATTTATTTTAAGGAAATTTAAACGTAAGGTATCCTACTCTCTCTTTGACAAAGCAACTCATTTTTTTCTTTAAAAAAGTACTGATATTGTTTGCCAACTCAAAAAAATATCATTACCTTTGCAGTCCGATTTGTATAGAAATAAAAAATCTAAAATATAACGCATTATGAAAAAAGGTATTCATCCTGAAAATTATCGTCCTGTTGTATTCAAAGACATGTCAAATGGCGACATGTTCTTGTCTCGTTCAACAGCGACTACCAAAGAAACCATAGAATTTGAAGGCGAAACTTATCCTGTTGTAAAATTGGATATTTCGAGCAGTTCTCACCCTTTCTACACTGGTAAATCTACACTTGTAGACACCGCAGGTCGTGTTGATAAGTTTAACTCTCGTTACAAAAGAAACAAATAATTTACACCATAAATTAATTGTACGTTTTAAAGCAACCCGCCGGGTTGCTTTTTTTTATTGCCTTACTGCGCCACTCCTATTTTGAGTACACTACAGAAATAAAAAAAGTCTGATCTACTTTTATAGACCAGACCTTTCTATTACTACTTACACTACACTATAGCAATGCTTTTAATTTTTCTTCGTATGCGCTTTTAGGAGCTGCACCAACCATTTTATCTACCAATTGTCCATTTTTAAAGAACAATACTGTGGGGATATTGCGAATAGCATATTGCGTTGCCAAATCGTCATTTTCTTCAATATCCACTTTGCCAATAGCAGCTTTCCCTGCATATTCTTCTGCCAATTGTTCGATAGAAGGACCTACCATTCTACAAGGTCCACACCATTCTGCCCAAAAATCTGCTACTACCACCGTATTGTTGTTCAATACTTCGTCAAAGGTAGCGTCTGTAAATTGTAATGCCATAAGTTATAATTGTTTAGTTGTTAATTCGTTTAGTCGTTTAGGCGTTGAGTCGTTTAGGCGTTGAGTCGTTTAGGCGATTCTGCGATTATTCGGGCTTACCCGAATACAATCGACTATCAACATACAAATATAGATGGTATTCTAATAGAAAACAATTTTATTTTTCAACAAAATACATAAACCTACTATCGTCTGCATTACGCCATTCGTTCAAAATGGCAAAGAGTTCGCAATTAAGTACAATATTATGTGTACTACAACTACTAATCGACAAACCCGACACCGCATCAAATACCTCTACATACAACGAAACCGCATGTTCATCTTCTTTTACTGCAGCATTTATAAAGGGTTGAATCGAAGTAATCATTTCGTCGTTAATGGTATCCAACGGTATGCGCAATGTCATTTTTTTACCCACCTTCCCTTTTAAGGACGAGAGTTCGTCTATACGCATTACCGAATACTCTTTTTCGTCCGGATTGTCGCCTACTTCGGGAGTCCCTTTTTGCTGGTTGCGTTGTGCCTTAATGGCCCTCCACGTAGGCTCCAACTTACCTGTCAATACCACAAACGAATTGACAAAAAGCAAATGCTTATAATCTTGTATCTTCTTAGTCAGCGACGTAATGGTATACTCTCCGGCATACCCTTCTATGGTATATTTGGTGAGCGAAGTATTTTTCTTAGTCATAATTTCTTCCACACTTCTTACCACACCAGCCACCGTAATGGTCGACGAACCATACTGTTTTTCTAACCCCACCCAATCGTTCAGTTGATCGACATCAGCATTGCATGCAATGGTAATTTCGGTCTTGTAATCGTCCAATGGATGAGCCGACAAGTAAATGCCTACCAAATCTTTTTCTTTATTTAATCGCTCAAACGAAGATACCTCCGGGGTTATCGGCAAAGCAGGACGTTGAATTTCTATCTCTTCCAATTCGGCAAAGAGCGAATTTTGCATCACATTATCGGTTTGATACTTGTTGGCATAGCGCAATAATTGATCCAAGAATACTTCGTTGGCATTGACCGGGACAAAAAACTGTTCGCGGGTAATATCTCCCAAGCTATCAAATGCCCCTGCCAAAATCAAACTTTCTACCGCTTTTCTGTTACATACCGACAAATTGATACGCTCAAAAAAATCGAACGAATCTTTAAAGGGACCATGTTTTTCTCTTTCTTTGACGATCGCTTCGACAGCTCCTTCGCCAACTCCTTTGACTCCTCCCAGACCAAATCTAATATTGCCCTCCTTATCAGAGGTAAAATGCAAGAAACTTTCGTTTACATTAGGACCTAAAACACTAATACCCATTGACTTGCATTCCTGCATAAACTTGGTTACCTCTTTGATATCATCCTTGTTACGAGTCAGGTTGGCAGCCATAAACTCTGCCGGATAATGGGCTTTTAAGTAGGCGGTTTGATAGGCTACCCACGAATAGCAGGTAGCATGCGACTTATTAAATGCATACGAAGCAAATTTTTCCCAGTCCGCCCATATTTTTTCCAGCACATCCTTATCATGGCCATTTTTTACTCCACCCTCAATAAATTTACCTTTAAGTTCGTTTAGAATGGCTATGATTTTCTTACCCATGGCCTTACGCAAGGCATCCGATTGACCACGCGTAAAACCTGCCAATAAACGCGACAAAAGCATCACCTGTTCTTGATACACCGTAATACCATACGTATCTTTTAGGTATTTCTCCATGATAGGGATATCGTAGGTAATAGGCTCACGTCCTTGCTTACGAGCAATAAATTGCGGAATGTAATCCATCGGTCCCGGACGATACAACGCATTCATGGCTATTAAATCCTCAAAGACCGTGGGTTTTAATTCGCGCAAATACTTTTGCATACCCGGCGACTCAAATTGAAACGTTCCCACCGTTCTGCCCTCACTATACAGTTTGTAAGTAGCTTCATCGTCTATGGGTATCGCATCGATATCCACATCAATGCCTTTGGATAATTTGATGTTTTTAAGGGCTTCTTTGATAATAGACAAGGTACTAAGTCCCAAAAAGTCCATTTTAATCAGCCCTACCGATTCGACCACATGCCCATCGTACTCGGTAACAACAATATCTTCGCCCGTTAGCTTATCCTTTACGGTAGTAAGCGGAGCAAAATTGGTCAAATCATCAGCTCCGATAATAACGCCACAGGCATGAATACCTATTTGACGTACCGTACCTTCTAATTGACCGGCATATTCCAACATCGAAGAAATATCTACATCCGATCCATAACGCATTTGATGAAGGGTGGGTACCAACTTGATGCAGTTTTTTACCGTCACTTTGGGAACTTTTTGCGTAACCGGATCGGCAAACTGATCGCCAAATTTATCGGGCACCATCGAAACCACCTCGTTTACCTTAGGAAGAGGTATATCTTGCACACGCCCTACATCCTTGAGGCTGGATTTGGTAGCCATACTGCCATAAGTAATGATATGCGCCACCTTTTCTTTGCCGTATTTTTCAGTTACCCAATCGAGCACTGCGCCCCTGCCATCGTCGTCAAAATCGACATCAATATCAGGCAAGGAAATACGATCGGGATTTAAAAAACGTTCAAAAAGCAAGTCGTATCGCAACGGATCGACATCGGTAATGCGCAAGCAATATGCAACCACCGAGCCTGCTGCCGAACCACGTCCCGGCCCTACACTCACTCCCAACTCCTCGCGAGCGGCACGGATATAATCTTGCACAATTAAGAAGTAACCAGGGAACCCCATCGTTTTCATAATGTGCAACTCAAATACAATGCGCTCACGCTGTTCGTCGGTCAATGTATCTCCATAACGTTTGGCAGCTCCTTCCCATGCCAATTTTGCCAAATAGTCAGCTTCTAGCTTAATACGATACAACTTATCGTAACCACCCAACTTGGCAATTTTTTCGTGCGCTTTTTCTTCGGATAGCACCACTTCGCCTTTTTCGTTGCGTGTAAACTCCTCAAACAAATCTTGCGTACTGAATTTTTGTCGATATTCCTCTTCTGTGCCAAACGAAACAGGAATTTCAAACATAGGCATAATGGGACCCGATTCGATGGAATACACTTCTACTTTCTGGGCTATCTCGAGCGTATTGGTAATGGCTACCGGATAATCGGCAAAAATAGCAGCCATTTCGGCAGGCGATTTGAGCCACTCCTGTTTGGAATAGTGCATGCGTGGCTCATTCATTTTTTTGCCGGTACTTAAGCATATCAACCTATCGTGCGCCTCGGCATGCTCTTCTTCTACAAAGTGTACGTCGTTCGATGCTATGAGTTTTACACCCACTTTTTGGGCAATCGCCACCAAATGAGGAATAACCAATTGTTGTTGTTCAAACACCTCGGTATCTGCATCAGGCTTGTCGGTTTGATGGCGTTGCAATTCGATGTAGTAATCCTCGCCAAAAAGATTTTTAAACCAACGAGCCGCATTTTCTGCCTCTTCTATTCTATCGTCCAAAATCAACTGCGAAAGCTCGCCTGCCAAACAAGCCGAACAAACAATCAACCCTTCGTGGTATTTTTGCAAAATTTCTTTGTCGATACGAGGTCTGTTGTAAAAACCATCTATGTTGGCAATTGACACCAATTTACATAAGTTTTTATACCCCACCTTGTTTTTTGCCAACAAGATTAAGTGATAACCACTGGCATCGACAATGTATTCTTTTCCGTTTTTGCGATAGGCTTTGTGCGTTTTATCCTTATCCTTTAACGAACGACGAGCACAATACGCCTCCACCCCTACTATGGGCTTAAAAGCAGCCTGAACACGTAGCAGATCCAACTGCTTAGCAACCTCCTGCTTTTCTTCTTCACTTAACTCCTCTTGCAGTTTAGCTTCGCATTGTTCTATCTTTTCTTTGTACTTTTTGGTGGTTTTTTTTACGTAATCGGTAAACTCTTTGGCACCATACATGTGTCCATGATCGGTTAGCGCCAAAGCCGGCATACCTAAACCGATGGCTTTATCTACCAAATCTGGGATTTTAGACATGCCGTCTAAAACCGAAAAATGGGAATGGACATGTACGTGTACGAAACTCATGATTGGTGTGATTTGGTTATTTTATTGACGAATCGACTAATCGACTAATCGTTACAAACTTACCACTAATTGTTCTACAACTTTGGGGTACCACTCGTATTCCAAGGCATGTACTTTGGCGGCAACATCATCGGGCGTATCGGTTGGTAACACCTCACATACTGCCTGAAAAACAACATCGCCCTCGTCGTATCGTTCGTTTAAATAATGGATGGTTATACCCGACTCCTTTTCTCCGGCAGCAACTACTGCCTCGTGCACCTTATCACCATGCATTCCTTTGCCACCATATTTGGGTAGTAACGAGGGATGAATATTGACAATTCTTTGATAGTAGGCTTCTAACATCTCATTATCAATCAACAACATATAACCGGCTAATACGATAAAATCTACCTGATGTTCCTGCAACATTCTCAAAACAGTACCATCGGTAAATGCTGTCTTGGTAAATGTATATGAGGGGATGCCCAATGATGCCATCTTTTCATGTACCTTGGCATTGGGGGCATTGGACAACACAAAGGGAATAACTATTTCTTGATGATTTGAAAAATATCGAACCAAATTCTCTGCATTGGTACCAGCACCGGATGCAAAAACGACCACTTTCTTCATAACTACATTTTATAGCACACAAAAGTAACATAAAATACTGCTTCGCTGCAAGTCTAACTACAGATTTTTATCCACAAAATTTCCTGCTGTTTTAACAATTACTCCCTTTATCATTTCACTATTTAACAATTTTGTAATATACTATTTAACAAACTGAAAATCATAAATATATACATTAAAACCATGATATTTTGGCACAAAAATTGCACATTTAATAAAAAATTGTGCATAGATTCCACCTCAAAACACCAGTTATTCGGAATATTATGTATATCTTTGCAGTGCAAAAAAAACATTAGTCACTAACTAAATTTTATTTTTATGTCTGAAGTTGCAGCTAAAGTAAAAGCTATCATCGTCGAAAAATTAGGCGTTGACGAAAACGAAGTAGTAGAAAGCGCTAGCTTTACCAATGATTTGGGTGCCGATTCGTTGGATACCGTAGAAATGATTATGGACTTTGAAAAAGAATTTGGTGTTACCATTCCTGACGAAGCCGCAGAAGAAATTGCTACTGTAGGTGATGCTATTGCTTACATCGAAAACAAATTAAAATAATCGACTTTTTTAACTAATGAGCTTAAAAAGAGTCGTAGTAACAGGTTTAGGCGCACTTACCCCTATTGGTAATAATGTATCCGACTATTGGAACGCATTGCTAACAGGGGTAAGTGGCGCTGCGCCTATTACCCGTTTTGATGCTTCTAAATTAAAGACACAGTTTGCTTGCGAAATAAAAGGATTCCAAGTAGCAGACCATTTTGACCGCAAAGAAGCTAGAAAATTCGACCTTTATTCTCAGTATGCTGTTGTAGCAGCTCGCGAAGCCATTAAAGATGCAAAGTTAGCATTGGATACTGAAGATAAAGATCGTATAGGTGTTATTCTTGGCATTGGTATCGGAGGTATTCAATCGCTCGAAAAGGAAATCATTGAATTTGCCAACAGCGACGGCACTCCTCGATACAGTCCCTTCTTTATTACCAAAATGATTGCAAACATGGCAAGTGGACACATTGCCATGGAATATGGATTCCGAGGTCCCAATCATATTTGTTCTTCGGCATGTGCATCAAGCAACACAGCCATTGCCTCTGCCATAGACCAAATTCGTTTAGGCAGGGTAAATGTGATGATTACAGGTGGTGCCGAAGCCCCCATTACGATTGCCGGCATAGGAGGTTTTAACAGCATGCACGCATTGTCTACCCGCAACGACGACCCCCAAACAGCATCACGTCCTTTCTGTAAGAGTCGCGATGGTTTTGTCATGGGCGAAGGGGCGGGGTGTCTTGTGTTAGAGGAATTAGAACATGCCCTATCGCGAGGAGCCCACATTTATGCCGAAGTTGCCGGTGTAGGAGCATCAGCAGATGCGCACCATATTACCGCTTCGCACCCCGAAGGTTTGGGAGCTATTATGGCAATGCGCCACGCTTTGGAAGAAGCCAATCTATCTGTCAGTGATATTGACTATATCAATGTACACGGCACATCTACTCCTGTAGGTGATGTTTCCGAAGCCAAAGCCATTGTTACATTGTTTGGCGAGCATGCCTATCGCTTAAACATAAGTTCGACCAAATCAATGACCGGACACTTAATGGGAGCCGCCGGTGCCATAGAAGGCATTGCCAGCATCCTATCGGTATACAATGACATTGTTCCTCCTACCATTAATTACACTGGCGAACAGGACGAAGAAATAGACTATCGTCTCAACTTTACCTTTAATCAAGCACAAAAAAGGACAGTCAATGCTGCCTTATCTAATACGTTTGGATTTGGAGGACAAAACGCCAGTCTTATTGTAAAGAAATTTAATCAGTAACGTTATAACTTACTATTTTGATTAAAAAAACATTATCAAGGATACGGTTCGCCTTCAAAAAAGATGAACCGTATTCTCGTTTAAAAAGAATTCTCGGCTTTTCACCTACAAACATGGAATTGTACCATTTGGCCATGCGCCATCGTTCCATGAACAGCCATCGTGCCAAAGATAAACTATACAACAACGAGCGCTTGGAATTCTTGGGTGATTCCATCCTTAGCAGTGTAGTTTCTGACATTGTTTACCACCAATTTCCCGAATACCGCGAAGGCGATTTAACTACCCTACGTTCAAAGGTAGTACAGCGTGCCACATTGGACCAACTTGCCGTTGATATTGGCCTAAAACCGCTTATCATAAGCTATAGTAAAACAGATAGCGACAAGGACAAACACATTACCGGCAATGCTTTTGAGGCATTGATTGGTGCCATCTACTTGGATAAGGGATATGCACAATGCAAGAAATTTATTTTATCGCTTATCCGCGATAAGTTTATCGATATAGAACAACTAAGTCGATGTGAAATTAACTTCAAGTCCAAATTTATCGAATGGACCCAACGCAGAAAAGTAATCTATCAATTTCATCATACCATTCAAGATAGTGCCTATGGCAACTATTTTTTGGCAGAGCTCTATGTAGAAGGCATTTTAGTGGGCAGTGGAAATGGGCATAGTAAAAAAGAAGCCGAGCAACGAGCTTGTAAAATTGCATTAGGTACGATTAAAAAGAAAACCTTTAAGCAAGAGCTTAATCAAATCAAACCGGATGTATCGCTTCAGATTGCCACCGATGTTGCAGAAGAGGATAACGATACTCCATAAATTTATATTATATGCAAAAAGTTTTTCAGTTATCAACTTTGCTTAGCGATCAAGCTAAAAAGTATGGGAAGCGTGCAGCGTTGTTTTATCGCGATGCGCTAAGCAAAAAGTGGATTCCCGTTTCTTGGAACGAGTTGTATCAAAAAGTGGAGACGTTGGCGGGATCACTTATCGAGTCGAAAGTAAAATCAGAAGAGAAAGTTGGAATCTTCGCGCCTAATATGCCCGAAGCTATTATGGCAGATTTTGCTAATTATGCCGTACATGCTATTTCGGTACCATTGTACGCTACATCTACCGCGTCGCAAATCGAATACATCGTAGACGACTCGGAAATTGGCATTATTTATGCCGGCGAACAATACCAATACGATGTTGCTTGCGAAGTTTTAAAAACTTCAAAAACCCTACACACAGTAGTTGCCCTATCGCCATCGGTCGATCTAAAAGGAATTAAGGGAGGTATTAGCTTAAAAGATTTTATCGCTAAAGGCGAAATGCACCCACACACCGAAGAAATTGCACAGCGTAGAAAGCTAAGCAATGAAAACGACATCGTCAACATCTTGTACACATCCGGCACCACCGGACAACCCAAAGGAGTGATGTTGCACCAATACAACTACTCCGAGATTATGCGTACACACAACGAAATTTTAAGCATATTAAACGACAAGGACACTTCGATGTGCTTCTTGCCACTGACGCACGTATTTGAACGTGCTTGGACGTACTTCTGTCTACAAAAAGGCATCGCCGTTTACGTCAATAAAGACACCGCTGCCATTGCCAGCATTATGCCCGAAGTGCGACCAACCGTTATGTGCGCAGTGCCCCGCTATTGGGAAAAAGTGTACGCGGCTGTACAAGCCAAAATTGAATCAAGCCCTTCGCTTATCCAAAAACTATTTCGCTATTCCATTAAATTGGGGTACAAACGCAATTTGGAATACAAGCGTTATGGCAAACGTTCGCCATTGAACATTGGACTGCCCTATAAATTTATCGCCAAGCCTTTGTTTAACAAGGTTAAGAAAGTGGCAGGTATTGACAACGGTCGATTGTTTCCTGTGGCAGGAGCGCGCTTATCGGACGAAATCAACGAATTCTTGCATGCATTGGATATCAAAATTTGCTACGGATACGGACTTACCGAATCGTGTGCAACCGTATGCTGCTACGATGCTAATATGAAAGATTACATCATCGGCTCGGTTGGTAAAATCATCCCCGATTTGCAAGTAAAAATATCGAACGAAGGCGAGATTCTACTAAAAGGGAAAACCATTACATCCGGCTACTACAAACGTCCTGATGCCAACAAAGAAGCATTTACAGAAGATGGTTTCTTTAGAACAGGCGATGCCGGCTATCTGGACATGGATAATAACCTTTATATTACCGACCGCATCAAAGACCTATTTAAAACAGCAGGTGGCAAATACATTGCCCCACAAATGTTAGAGACCTTAATTAGCGACGATGCTTTGGTAGAACAAGCTGTTGCCATTGGTAACGAGCGCAAATACGTTTCGATGCTCATTGTTCCCGACTATACCGTCTTAGAGCCATGGGCAAAAGGGAAAGGCATTGACTATGCATCGCGTGCCGAACTCATTAAAAAGCCAGAAGTAATTGGCTTATACGAAGGCATGATTAACACCCGCAACCAAGGTTTAGCACGCTACGAGCAGATTAAACGCATCACCTTGCTCGAAAAAGCCTTTACCATGGAACAAGGTCACCTTACCAATACCCTTAAAATTAAACGTAAGGTAGTGAATGAATTGTTCGCCAAAGAAATCAATGCGATGTATCCGAATGATTAATCGGTTAATCTGATACAAAAAATCCCCGCCACTTCACCGAGTAGCGGGGATTTTCTAATTACTACAACATAAAAAGATTTATGGCAATACTGGACGAACATTACATGGTGCATAACGAAGCAATCTATTATTGTGTAACAATGCAACATTAAGACTTTCTGTTGAACAGTCAAAAAGCAAATATTTAGCATCATGTGAATACTCTGCTAAAGAACTACTCCAATAAAGTCCTTGAGTATTATAATCATCTATAACACTACAAGGCATAAAGATCTGATTCCCATTAAGTTTACTGGTCACCAAAACTCCTTCCACATCATTCATGATATGTACCTCACATATAGAATTTGAAAATAATTCCATAAATTCATCAAAAGTAGGCATTCTCCATGATCCCCCCCAGACAACATGAGCTACATCATCATCTAACTCTAAAACTATTTTATTATCAACAACACCAAACTGTGAGTCTGTACAATATTTCCCAAACTTTCCATATGAATAAAAAGCCCATTTATAGTTTTCCCAATCTTCGTCAGGCCTATAGTTAAAACTATCACGCGAGACAACTTCTCCCCACGCAAAATAACCACCTTTATCTTCCGGCAATACTGCACCTACATTGCAAGTTGCCCATTTAACAGACAAGCCCAAATCAACATACTCATGCCCATTGTGCTTAGTCACTCCTTCTGGTTCGTTTTCATTACCATTACATGCTGTAATAGTACTCATTAGTAGCATTACTGCCATACAATTCACTAAATACTTTTTCATCTTCATAAAATTTATAAATTAAAATAATCTTGTTCGAAAAAAGGCACAAAAAAAGCGGGACTCCATTGCTGCAGTTCCGCTTCCAAGGCTCTCGCATCGCCTACAAACCTAGAACTGGCAACACGAAGCCCACGCCGTATGTAATGGTATAGACATACTACACCTATATATACA
>JAFVZF010000097.1 GCA_017508305.1 Paludibacteraceae bacterium
ATATGATCAATCAAATAATGTAGGTGAGGCAGGATATTATTGGAGTAAGTCTTCTGATGATATGGATTATAGAACTTTTGCGTATAAATTGTACATGAATGTAGGTACTGTAGAAGTAAGTGAAAGTAGTGGCTGCATTGGTTATTCTATTCGCGCTGTATTACCAAAGTAAATATTAATCATTCTTGATATATAACCTCCTGCTACTCGTTGTGTAAAGTAGCAGGAGTTTTTTGGGGTTTGTAGAACTTTAAAGTAGAAATTCGTAAAGATTAGTATTATTAATTCCGTAGAATTGGGCATTTGGAATGCAAGTTTTTTAGGAGTCGACTCTGTAAATTCTTTAAGTTTTTAGGAGTTTGGCGTAATGTATGCGGCATCGGCAAGCGAAGTAAACAATCGCACGGCACAAAAGGCACCTGCTAGTGTGTTGCAAGGTAAAGAATTTAAAGTGGATATTACAGGCTTAACTGCCAATACCAAGTACTATTATTGTGCTTACCTTTTACTAAATGGTATGCAGTACCAATATGGCGCGGTAAAAGAGTTTGTTACGTTGGCATCGAATGATACTCCCGATGTACCAGAGAATCCTGATACTCCCGATATGCCAGAGAACCCTGATACCCCAGAACAACCCGAAGACCCTAGTGCCAAACCTTTCTCGGTTTCTGCTACTAAAACGGTGACATTCTCGCCTGGTAATTTGCAGTATCACCCTGCCAATGATGAGTGGCGTTTTGCTCCTTCTCAGTTAGAATATATAGGAAACGATAATGCTAATATTAGTGATACTTATAATGGTTGGATTGATTTGTTTGGTTGGGGTACAGGTAATAATCCTACAAATACAATTGAAGATAATGGTTATTACCAAACCTTTGTAGATTGGGGTGTCAATAAAATTGGTAATTATGCTCCTAATACTTGGCGTACATTAACTTACACCGAATGGGAGTATCTTATCGAAGAGCGCCCTAATTATGACAAATTAATTGCTGTGGCACAAATTAATGGTGTAAATGGTTTGATCCTTCTTCCAGATGATTGGACTTGCCCAAGTGGTGTTACATTCAAGTCTGGCTTTGATGATGATTTTGATGGCTGTATAGAATGCTTTGGTAACTATCAAACCTTTAGTGCTTCAGATTGGGCTAAGTTAGAAGCTGCAGGAGCTGTATTTCTTCCTGCTGCGGGTGGCCGCATCGGTTCTTGGGTTGTCGAATTGCAGGAATACGGTTACTATTGGTCTGCCACTGATGAAGAGGACGACGAACACGCGAACTATCTTAGCATCAAATCAGCCGAAGCGTTCACACAAGACTACAATCGCTACAACGGTGAGTCTGTTCGTTTAGTTCGGGATTAAAAAGATAACAGCGTCTTTATAAATCTCGGTTTTGCTTAGGTGTTATCTTTGTCAAAATCGAGATTTTTTGTTTAAATAGCTGATTATTCAGCTATTTTTTTGTTATATGCAAATTTATTCATACTTTTGCAGTGGGTTGTTAGACATAGAACTCTTGGAGATTCAATTTGTGCAGAAATCCCCGCCCATGAGGTGCTCCACTTTAATAAGTAACGTAGAACTATGCAGCCTGGGGTGAATTTAAAAATAGCTGATTATTCAGCTATTTTTTTTGTTATACAATAATGTAATAGTTGTTGATTCTTTTTATTACCGACAACAATCTTTACGATTCCAATACCATTAAGTTCTGCAGATAATTCTATCATCTCAGTAAATCCTCTTTTTATCTGTCTTTTAGAATGCGTTTCGCTAATACCTACAAATTTTGCATTACTAATAGCCTTTGTAACTTTTAGTGCGGCAAGAGTAGATTCATACCTTTTAGAGGCATGTGTAGCCGTTTCGTCTATAGAATAAAAGTCAAAGTGTACTAATTGATTTTTTAGCGCCTTGCAACGAATAGCAGTGCCTATTAGATGTTGAAGATTTTCTATTATCATAGTTCTTCGTTCATATACCTCTTCTTTAGAAGTTCCTTTGGGTATCTTTATCATAGATTAAGAATTTGATGGATGATAAAATGGCGCACAAAGGTATTTATTTTATTCGTTACATACAATTTTTTAGGATACGAGATGTTAGTTTAGTTAAAATTGAGATGTATGTTTAGGTTAATGTAGCGTGGTTTTGTATTTCAAAATAATATTCTATATTTTGGAAATACCAAACAAAATTTTTATCTTTGCATCAACCTTAATTGTCGTGTCTTTATGCGCATTTTTACAGAGAAAACTCTAAAAGATTATATAGAAAAACATCCAGCAAGCAGAACTGCATTACAAGATTGGGTAGAAAAAGTAAAACGAGCAGAATGGCATTCGTTTGCTGATATAAGAGCAACATTTAACTCGGTGGATGCGGTAGGAAATGGTAGGTATGTATTCAATATTAAAGGTAATGATTATCGATTAGTAGCGATAATAAGATTTACACCTCAGTTTGTGTACATTCGGTTTGTAGGGACGCATGCAGAATATGATAAAATTTTGGATATACAAAATATATAGTTATGACCAAGATAGAAACAAAACAACAATACGATTGGGCGGTAGAGCGTGTAGAAGAATTGCTACAAGTTGTAAATGAAGATACCCCTACATATAGCCCTCAGTACATTGAATTAGATTTGCTTTCTAATTTAGTGGCAGATTATTCCGAAGAGCATTTTGCCATAGGAAAACCCACGTTGATAGAGGTTATTCAGCTTCGTATGTACGAAATGGGATTAAATCAAAAAAAATTAGCCGAAAAGTTAGGCATAAGTCAATCGAGAGTTAGTGAGTATTTAAATGGTAAGGTAGAGCCAACGCTTTCTGTTGCACGAAAAATAAGCGAGGTGTTACACATAGATGCAGATATTGTTTTAGGGGTGTAGAACTTTAATAACTAAATATTCGGCGATTTTTTTGTTAATTTATAATATTTGGCACAACTTTTCCGTTAAATTGTTTGTTGAATTAAAAATTTGCTTTACATTTGTAGCTGAAAACGAGAAAAACCGTTTCTAATTAGTAAATATGAAAGCATTAAACATTATTATTCTGAACATTATTATTCGCTTGCAACGCACGCGGAGGTAAGTTTGGTGTAATAATGTGAAACAAAGAATAGTTTTAGGACCTTGCTTACCTCCGAGTAGCAAGGTCTTTTTTTTATAGTTATTTTAAAAGGAAATTTCTTCGTTGTTGCTCGCACTCGAAATCCTCATTTACCTTAGTAAACTCCGGTTTCTCGTGCTTCACACGCCTCGAACTTTCTCTTTTAAAAGTAACTATAACGTAGAAAAGGAAGTTCTATTCCTTTAAAATTATGAAAAATGGAGTAAGTAAGGTAATCGCCTTAAACTTCCTCTTTTAAAATAAGAATAATAGGATAAGAAAGAACCGATTAGTCGCTTCGCTCCTGATTTTGCTCTCGCTTGGGATAGAAAGCAAGCTTTCTCTCCACTCGCTTACTCGCAAAATTAGTCGATTCGTCAACGACTAAACGACTAAACAACTAAACGACTAAACGCCTAAACGACTAAACGATTCAACAATTCAACAATTCAAAATATGTCTAACAGATTATTTATCTTCGACACCACGCTACGCGATGGCGAGCAGGTGCCGGGTTGCCAGTTAAACACAGTAGAAAAAATCCAAGTGGCAAAAGCATTGGAGCAACTGGGGGTAGATGTGATAGAGGCAGGATTCCCTGTTTCGTCACCGGGCGATTTCAACTCGGTGGTAGAAATATCCAAAGCCGTATCCAAGCCAATTATCTGTGCACTTACCCGTGGTATTAAAACCGATATTGATGTGGCGGTAGAAGCATTAAAATACGCCAAACGCAAGCGTATTCATACCGGGATAGGAACTTCCGATTATCACATTAAGTACAAATTTAACTCCAACCAAGAGGACATCCTAAAACGTGCCATAGAGGCAGTTACGTATGCGCGTAACTTTGTAGACGATGTAGAATTTTACTGCGAAGATGCAGGCCGTACCGATAACGAATACTTGGCACGTGTGGTAGAAGCCGTTATTAAGGCTGGTGCAACGGTGGTAAACATACCCGATACTACCGGCTATTGCTTGCCTTACGAATATGGCGAAAAAATAGCCTACTTAATGCAACACGTACCCAATATAGACCGTGCTATTTTGTCTACCCATTGCCACAACGATTTGGGCATGGCTACCGCCAACACCATGGCAGGCATCCAAAATGGGGCACGTCAGGTAGAAGTTACCATAAACGGGGTGGGTGAGCGTGCTGGTAATACTTCGCTCGAAGAAATTGCCATGATCCTAAAATGCCACAAGCATTTGGGTATAGAAACCGGTATAGATACCACCAAAATAATGGCTACATCGCGTATGGTATCTAATTTGATGAACATGCCTATTCAGGCCAACAAAGCCATAGTAGGTAGAAATGCTTTCTCTCATTCGTCGGGTATTCATCAAGATGGTGTGCTTAAAAATATACAAACCTACGAAATTATCGACCCCAAACAAGTAGGTATTGACGATAATTCTATTGTTCTAACGGCTCGTAGTGGGCGTGCTGCTTTAAAACACCGTTTACAAGCCTTGGGCATACAGTTAACCCAAGAACGTTTAGACGAGGTGTACAAACAATTTTTAGCATTGGCAGATAAAAAGAAAGAGGTTACAGACGACGATGTGATGCTTTTGGCTGGCAATCACCAGAATACCGGCAAACCCATTCAATTGGAGTCGCTTACCATTGTTTCTGACAAAAATGCGAATGCCAAGGCAGACCTTTGCTTAAAGGTGTTTGGCAAAGTACAATGTGCCAAAGCCGAGGGTAATGGTCCTGTCGATGCGGGTATCAACGCGCTTAAACAAATTATCAAGCGCGACATGGTGTTGCAAGAATTTACCATTCAGTCAATTAGCAAGGGTAGTGATGATGTGGGTAAAGTACACATGCAAATTCTACATGGTGGTAAAGTATATTATGGTTTTGGGGCCCATACCGACATTGTAGTTGCCTCAATCGAGTCTTACATCAGCGCTGTAAACAAATTCATGATACGAGAAAATAATTCGGTCCCTGAGCCTGTCGAAGGGCCCGAATGCCCCCCTAAAACCCTATTCGATAAACTCTGGGACGCTCACGTGGTAACCCAATTAGCAGATGGCCCCACACAACTATACATAGACCGTATGTATTGCCACGAGGTAACCAGCCCACAAGCCTTTGACGGTTTGCGTAAAAGAGGATTAAAGGTATTCAGACCCAACCAAATTACCTGTATGCCGGATCACAATATCCCCACTTTAAACCAAGATAAACCCATAGCAGACCCCATATCACGCAACCAAGTGGCTACGTTGGATAAGAATGCCCGCGATTTTGGTGTGCAATATTTCCCCATGGGACATCCCAATAACGGTGTTATCCATGTAGTAGGACCAGAAAATGGTCTTTCGCTGCCCGGCATGACCATGGTTTGTGGCGACTCGCACACCTCTACCCATGGTGCGGTAGGTGCTGTGGCCTTTGGCATTGGTACATCGGAAGTAGAAATGGTGTTGGCATCGCAATGCGTGTTTCAGTCGCGCCCCAAAACCATGCGTATTACCTTTAATGGTACGCTAAAACCCGGCGTGTGCCCCAAAGACGTGGCGCTTTACATGATTGCTCAGTTGGGTACAGGTGGTGCAACGGGTTATTTTGTAGAATACGCAGGTCCAGTTGTCGAAAATATGAGCATGGAAGGGCGTTTAACCCTGTGTAACCTATCCATAGAAATGGGGGCTCGTGGAGGCATGGTGGCACCCGATGAAACTACCTTTGCTTACCTAAAAGGCAGGGAGTTTGCTCCCCAAGGCGAAGAGTGGGATAAGGCTGTGGAATACTGGCGCACCTTGCGTACCGACGATGGTGCTGCTTTTGATAAAGAAATTACCTTTGATGCAGCACAAATACAGCCAATGATTACCTACGGAACTAACCCAGGCATGGGTATGGGTATAAACGATACCATTCCGATGTTGGATGAGATAGCACCAGAAGCACGATTGTCGTTTCAAAAAGCCTTGGATTACATGGGCTTTACACCAGGTCAATCGCTTAAAGGCTTGAAAATAGATTACGTATTTTTGGGCAGCTGTACCAATGGTAGGATAGAAGACTTTAGGGCATTTGCATCGGTAGTAAAGGGCAAAAAGAAACACCCCGATGTAGTGGCGTGGTTGGTGCCCGGTTCGTGGAAAGTGCGTCAGCAGATTATCGACGAGGGTATTTTAGCTATCCTAACCGAAGCAGGTTTTGAATTGCGTGAGCCTGGTTGCTCTGCATGTTTAGCCATGAACGACGATAAAATTCCAGCTGGAAAGTATGCTGTTTCTACCAGTAACCGTAATTTTGAAGGACGTCAAGGCCCAGGAGCACGTACCATCCTCGCTTCACCACTTACCGCCGCAAGAGTTGCAATTGAAGGAAAATTATAAAAGAGCAGAAGCAATGCGGTCCCTGAGCTTGTCGAAGGGCCCAGCATTGATTATGCCGAGTCGCAAAAGAAATATTAAAGTGCCCAGTTTTGAACTAAGCCGAGGCGAAGCCAAAGATATTAAAGGGACCGAAAAATAATAAATAACAAACCAATGGAAAAAATAAACAACATAACATCCACCTGCGTGCCTCTACCGTTAGAAAACGTAGATACCGACCAAATAGTGCCCGCACGCTTTTTAAAAGCCACCTCCAAAGAGGGCTTTGGTAACAACTTATTTTACGATTGGCGCTACCAAAAAGATGGAACGCCTAACGCATCGTTCGTTTTGAATAATCCTACCTACCAAGGCTGTATCTTGGTAGCAGGCAAAAATTTTGGATCAGGATCCAGCCGCGAGCATGCAGCTTGGGCCATTGCCGATTACGGTTTTAGGGTAGTGGTTTCGAGTTTTTTTGCCGATATCTTTAAAAACAATGCCATGAACAACGGTGTATTGCCGGTCGTGGTTTCTGATGCTTTTTTGGCAGAAATCTTTGATACAGTGAAAAAAAATCCAACGGCTACTTTATCTTTGTGTTTACAGGCGCAAACCCTAACCAACGACACAACCGGTAATAGCGAGCATTTTGATATCAATGCCTATAAAAAGACCTGTTTCTTAAATGGTTACGACGATATCGATTACCTATTAGCCAACAAAGATAAAATAGAAGCATACGAACAACGACTAAACGACTAAACGAATCAGCGTAATTATGATAACCCTACTAGATACAACTTTACGTGATGGCGAACAAACCTCTGGGGTATCGTTCGCAAAACAAGAAAAAATGGCGATAGCTCGTCTGTTGCTCGAAGATTTGCGCGTTGATCGCATCGAAGTAGCTTCGGCACGTGTGTCGGACGGAGAATTTGAAACGGTACGTAATATTGCACGTTGGGCAGCTCAAAATGGCTACGAAGATAAGGTAGAGGTTTTGGGTTTTGTAGATGGTCAAGTATCGCTCGAATGGGTAAAAAATGCAGGTGTTAAGGTGATGAACTTGCTTTGTAAAGGTTCGCACAAGCATTGCACCATGCAATTGGGCAAGAAACCCGAAGAGCATATTGCCGATATAACCCATGTGGTTACTTTGGCGCACGAGTGGGGTGTTGGCATCAATGTGTATTTGGAAGACTGGAGCAACGGTATGAAAAATAGCCCCGACTATGTATTTGCTTTGGTCGATGCGTTGCGCTCTTTGCCTATTCGTCGTTTTATGTTGCCTGATACGTTGGGGGTATTAAACCCATCCGAAACCGCATCTTTTTGCCGACAAATGATAGAACGCTATCCCGAATTGCTGTTCGATTTTCATCCACACAACGATTACGATTTGGCGGTGGCAAATGTTTTTGCCGCAGTTCAGGCAGGTATTCAGTGTGTACACGTTACCATTAACGGGTTGGGCGAAAGAGCTGGGAATGCACCACTTTCGAGTGTGGTTGCTGTACTGCACGATCAATTAGGCTTATCTACCAATATCAACGAAAAAGAAATTAATCGCATCAGTAAAATTGTCGAAACCTATTCGGCCATCCGTGTGCCTGCTAACAAACCCATTGTAGGCGAAAGTGTCTTTACGCAAGTGGCAGGGGTACATGCCGATGGCGATTTAAAGAGCAATTTATACTGCAATTCTCTGTTGCCCGAACGTTTTGGTCGTGAGCGAGAATATGCCCTCGGAAAAACATCTGGCAAAGCCAATATTCGACAAAATTTGCGTGCTTTGGGTATTGAATTGGACGATGAAAATATGAAAAAAATTACCGAACGCATCATCCAACTGGGCGATCAAAAACAACAAGTTACCACCTACGATTTACCCTATATTGTATCGGATATTCTAAAAAGCGAAAACATTGTAGAAAAGGTAAAAGTTCTCAATTATTCGCTTTCGGTAGCGCAAGGGCTTAAACCTGTAGCCAATGTATCGGTGCAAATCGATGGCGAAGTGTACCAAGAATCGTCGGTGGGCGAAGGTCAGTACGATGCCTTTATGAAAGCGCTTTGGAAAATTTACGAGCGACTAAATATGCCACATCCTGTTTTGTCTGACTATACCGTTACCATTCCTCCCGGTGGGCGTACCAGTGCCTTTGTACAAACCCTTATTACGTGGAACCTAAACGGCAAAATTATCAAAACCAATGGTCTTGATGCCGACCAAACGGCAGCGGCGATTAAAGCGACTATTAAAATGCTAAACTTAATATAAAAATGATATGTACACAAACAGGCCTTGTCGGGCTTTGCCCTTCAAGACCTGCCTACAATCAAGTTTTACCCCTATGGGGTAACAAAATACTCGCGTAGCGAGTTAAACTAAATAATAGGCAGGTGTTGCGTAGCAACGCCTGTACAAATCACCAAATCACCAAATTACCATGAATCTAACCATTGCAGTTCTTCCGGGCGACGGAATCGGCCCCGAAATATCCAAAGTAGGCGTAGATGTATTAAACGACATTGCTAACAAGTATGGACATAGTTTTACCTACCAGTATGCTCATTGCGGCGCCGAAGCCATCGATTTGTTGGGCGATCCTTTCCCCGCAGAAACCTTGGCGATATGCCAAAATGCCGATGCTGTATTTTTTTCGGCAGTAGGACATCCCAAATACGACAACGACCCCACAGCCCCCAAACGCCCCGAACAAGGGTTGCTTGCCATGCGCAAACAGTTGGGATTGTTTGCCAATGTGCGTCCCATTGAGTGTTTTAAAAACGTGATGCACCAATCGCCCATCAAAGCAGAAATTTTGCAAGGCAGCGATTTTATTTGCATTCGCGAATTAACGGGAGGCATGTACTTTGGCGAAAAATACCAAGATAACGACAAAGCCTACGATACCAACTACTATACACGCCCCGAAATAGAACGTATTTTAAAAGTGGCGTTTGAGTATGCCTTAAAACGCAAAAAACATTTGACCGTGGTTGATAAAGCCAATGTGTTGGCATCCAGTAGACTATGGCGTCAAGTAGCACAAGAAATGGCACCGCAATATCCCGACGTTACAGTGGACTATATGTACGTGGATAATGCTGCTATGCGCCATATCCTTTCGCCCACCTTTTTTGATGTGATGGTTACCGAAAATACGTTTGGCGATATTTTAACCGACGAAGCGTCGGTTATATCAGGCTCTATGGGCCTGTTGCCGTCGGCTTCGGTCGGCACCGGCACGCCCGTATTCGAACCTATTCACGGCTCATGGCCCGAAGCCGCCGGCAAAAATATCGCC
>JAFVZF010000005.1 GCA_017508305.1 Paludibacteraceae bacterium
CAACAATCCTCGTATCACCAACATAAATTTTATACTTAATTACATTGTGAGATTTGTCCAAATATGTTTTTATTCTTGATACTTCTTCATACTGTATTTGTTTAGTGACTCCAAAAAGATTTCTATATGCGATAAAATCTTCTTCCAATAACAACTTGAAATTTAAGGTTTTCAAAAAATGCCAAGCCACTGCGAATGCAAATATAGAATAAAACGAAACAAGAAGGATTTGAAGTTCTAATTGCACTTCATTGTCTTGTAAATAGGCTCCAACACAGAGAGCAACAATTACCAATATTCCTATTAAGAAAAGTAATACCAAAAACATAGGATACTTGAAGGTATATGATGAACAAGATTTTGAAGATTGACTTTTACAAATAATATATCTCAAAATTATAGGAACAAGAATACTCGTCAGATAAATAGATAAAAAAATGTGCATTAAATTTGTCTTGGCCTCCATTAATTAGTATACATTGTATAAGACATCGAAACAGTATTAGATACCATATACCTCACGCCAGAAATTAACAGCTGAATTGCATGAACATTCATCGCGTGAGTTTGGCGAGCTATAGCTCGTTTGGTGCCATTCGCTATGGTTCTATTCAAAATGTTTCTGCTGTTTACAAATTTTGTAACTTGCATACCATCTTTTGCATAGTTAGCACCAGCACCCGCAATTGCACCTGCAATAGCGCCAATAAAGAAAGAATTTATTGCTACGCACCAATCAATGTTTTTATTGTTGAAGAAATAATCTTTTCCGACACTGGAACCAAATCCTAAAACCGCTCCTAACCCCATAGACCACCATATGTTAATCCCCGAAGCAGCTAGGCCGCCATTGATCGCACCAAAAACGCCATCAAAAGCAACTTCCCACAAATTTATTTGGCTCCAGTCACCGTTATATTCTTCAAGCTGTGTTACAACGGATGATGTAACACCAATTGATAGACCAATTAATGCTCCTACAATTATTGCAGTTGTTGTAATTGCTAAACGTCCGCTTGGATCTGTATAATTTACAGGATCATTATAACAGTACGCATACAGATTTAGACCATTCGGCGTTTCGGGGTCGATATACTCAGCTGCATCAGGTGAGATGAATCTACGCCATTCGGGGCTGTAATATCTTGCGTTGAGGTAGTAAAGTTTAGTTTCTGTATCGTAGTAATAGCCACGGTATCTGATTGGGTTAGCGTATGCAAGATCGGGGTCTTCGGCATAAATTGTTTCACAGTTGCCCCATGCATCATATGCATACTCTACCTGCTTATTGCCATTTGCATCGTAGATTGCAATGACGTCGCCTTTGAAATGGCCAGACTCACATAATTGCAAGTCTGGCTTTCTGAAAGATGTTTTTAGATAGAATTTTGAATATCTATTAACAATTTACCCAAAGTTGCGCTATGTGACCATTCATGGACAACATAGTGACCAAAAATAATTTTTCTTTCATTTATTTTTTTATTGTTTTGTAAGCAATAAATAATGTAATCCAGTTGTGGCAAAATGTATTTTTCAATTTCCGTAATATAAGTGGATAAAGAACTTCCGCTAACTATCGGCAATTCATTCAATAGTTTACTTGCATATCCATGGTTATGCAGAGATATCTCATTTTCTATTATTGATTTAAGATTAATACATTTATCTAAAAGCATATAATCCCCCTATCCTAATATCCACGCCAAATCATAAACATAATACTGTATACCTCCGCCAAGCAATCCGCCTGCACCAGCAACAGTTCCAGTTAAAACTCGTGCTCCAGATGTTAATGTCAACTGTGCTAAATATTTTGCCGTGTTGTTACCATAAGCTAATGCTAATTTTTGAACGGGGTTAGAATATGTTCTTGGCGTAACCCAATATGATATTCTTCTTGCTGAATCAGAGTAATAACGATATACAGTGGTATCAACGTTAATGCTTTTTATTTTTATTCGATACTTAAAAGAATTGATAATATCGTCATGAAACCCTGCATGAACATTGTTATTTGTTAAGAATTGGCGTGCAAGTTTAACATCGTGATTCCAAATACCTACTCCTATAGATCCACCAACCGCAAAACCAACAATGGCACCAATACCAAAGCCTGTCAAAACTCCTCCAAGGATTCCCTCTACTCCGCCAGTAGCATAACCCACAACTCCACCGACCACGGCTCCTGCACCGCCAACAGCTGCCGAACCAATCAAAGCTCCCATGCCGAATGCAGCCACGCCACCAGTTCCCAAAAGTGCCATACCAGCTGCTACGGCAACTAACGCGGCACCAACACCAAATAATGCCCATTGCCACCATTCGGGGTCATGTCCACTGGGGTCAGCATAATTAACAGGGTCATTCACACAGTACGCATACAGATTTAGACCATTCGGCGTTTCAGGATCGATATACTCAGCTGCGTCAGGACTAATGAATCTACGCCATTCGGGGCTGTAATATCTCGCGTTAAGATAGTAAAGTCCAGTTTCGGTATCATAGTAATAACCGCGGTATCTAATCGGATTGGCATATGCAACCTTATCATTATCGGCGTAAACTACTTCACAGTTACCCCATGCATCGTAAGCATACTCTGCATGTTTTTCACCGTTTGCATCATAAATGGCAATCACGTCGCCTTGCAAATTGCGGTGGTAATAGTACGGTTGCAGTGCGGAGCCATTGTAGCTATACATTGCACCTATGATACCGCTTTCATCGTACAAATAAACAAGTTCTCTCGTCTCATGTACTGTTCCCGAAAAATCTGTTGCGGTGTAGGACTCACGAATCAATCTACCACTATTATCGTAGTTGTAGTTATGGGTGCTTGACTTGGAGTAGTTATAAACTGCATTTGCACCGGCAAAGTTTACCCCAGATACGAACTGCACCTGTGTTCTACGACCGTATCCATCGTATGTAAACGTACGAGTGGCGTAATGTTCATCCCCACTATAAAACGTACTGCGATGAATTTTGGAAAGCTTGTCATTCTTCCACTCGTAATTCTCACCTTTGTATTTTGTAGGACAACCTATAGAATCGTATTCGATTTCATTCCCGTCAAATTTTGTGAGCTTATCCGGGCATTCAGAATCGTACTCATACTTTACACACTTTTGACAACGCGGAAGTGCTTCATTTGGTGCATGATAATCGTATTCCTTAACCAACGTAATGTTGCCAATATCATTATACTCATAAACATACGTTTTGTCAAGGGCTTTGTTGTTTTCTCTGATAAGTTGACCGAATTCGTCATATTCATACGTATTTTCTTGACTTGCTGTGGTGTCAGATACATAGGTGTTTTTGGTAATTCTACCACGGGTATCGTAAATATATTCGGTTTTGCCGAGATTTGCACCATCAAAAACATCTTGAACATCAGTAACACGGGTTCTATTATAGCCCACTTGCTTGTTGATTTGTTTGGTAGCAGAAACAAGGCTTACCTTTTTGTTGGTAATTCGCTTGAAAGAATCGTAGGTGTTTTCGGTTTGTGCTGCAACCGTATCTGTGCTATTGACCTTATAAGTATAAGTAGCTAC
>JAFVZF010000098.1 GCA_017508305.1 Paludibacteraceae bacterium
AATGAGATTGTAGAAGATAAGCTGACTGTTTGGTGGCCTTGGTCTTGATAGTCGGACGAAAATCGAAGGCAAGGATAAGCATGTAGAAAGCATTTTGCTTCCTCGTTTGGACGAGGGTTCAATCCCCTCCAGCTCCACAAAAAAAGATGACCTTATGGTCATCTTTTTTTGTGGAGCTTTTCCGTTTATAGATTACGAGCCTTTTACTATTTTTCTCACTACTCGGCATAATCAATGTCAACATTGTTTCTGCACTCGTAGTTTGAAAAGCTGGTTACCCAAAGGGTAACAGAAAAAAATCCACCTACATTTATTCCCACAATTTATTAGGATATACCCCTTTGGCAATCAAAGCATTGAGTTGCAATAGTACATTGGGTTTATCATCGGCATAAGTCACTCCAAACCATTTAGAAGTAGTATTTAACACCTTAACAGTAGCGACACCATTGTTTATCAAATAATCGACCATGGTAGGAATGTAAAACTCTGCTTTAAGACTTTTTTCGTTCTCTTTCAAAAACTCTTTGAAAAATTCGGTAGAATAGTCAAAATAATCGGGTGTAAATCCCCACATATTCATAGAAACAGGCGTATTGGGAGCTATCACCTTTTCGGTGCCATCATCATTATGGTTGATAATAGTACCATTAACAGCTTCAATTTTGGTATGCTCTTCGATAGACACCAAGTTGCCCTCTTCGTTGCTTTGACATACACCGCGCGATACGGTACCGCTCTCCGACAAGGTGTTTTTAACGGGGAAACCTACCATGCAGTACTTTCCTTTGGTACCTTCCATAGCCACCAATTGTTCTGCCAACACTTTAAACGATTCGTACCCATAAAAATCGTCGCCATTGATAACGGCAAAAGGTTCTTTTACCACATCTTTGCCCATTAAAATTGCATGATTAGTACCCCAAGGCTTTACACGTTCCGGATTAGGCGTATACCCTTCGGGCAAGGCTGTAATATCTTGATATACAATTTCTACAGGAATTTTACTCTCAAATTTGGAGATAACAATGTCTTTAAAATCTTGCGCAAAATCTCTACGGATAACAAATACCACCTTGCCAAAACCGGCACGAATGGCATCGTAAATAGAATAATCGATAATGGTTTCGCCATTAGGACCCAATCCGTCCATTTGCTTCAATCCTCCGTAGCGGCTACCCATACCTGCCGCCATGACATACAATGTTGGTTTCATAATTATTGGTGATTTGGTTATTCGGTTATTTGGTGAGTCGAGTTCGTTTTGCGAAGATGAATCGTTTTTTGCTCGCTTCGCTCACGCCTAATCGATTAATTATATTTTAGTACGATTTAACGATTGGGCGATTCATCAAAAAACTCTCCTTTATTCCCTGACGGTCATCAACACGTCTCCTTTATCCACTCTCCTTTATTTAATGTTTCCTTTTATAAAATTTAAAATACGATTAAATAGGTGTGGTTGCAAAAGCGATGCCGTAAAACTTTCATCGCGATTGGGATAGAGTTGCATTTCAAACTGTACATTGTGATTTACCAACTCTTCTACCAGCTTATTGGTATTTTCCAAAGGATTATCCCCATCGTTCATGGCATGTACAATTAGCAGTTTGCCTTTTATATTATTGGCATTTCCTACTGCCTGATTGGTTTTATAGCCTCCACTCACGCCTTCTTTATTCATGTAACGCTGTACCTGAATAGGATTATAGTTGAGCAAGTTGGTAACAGGCGAGATAACAATACCTCCGGCAAAAGGCGAATCGGGTTGCATCATGGCTGCCAATACGGTACCACCTGCCATACGATTGCCCATCATAAATAGGTTATTGGGATTGGCAATGCCTTCTTTTACCAAATATTTGGCGGCTGCTATGTAATCGCGTGCCGGCACCACAAAAACATTGCCATACACCGATTTTCTAAAATTCTCACCAAAGCCTACCGAACCATGAGCAGCTACAGCTACCACCACATAACCTTGTTCTGCCAACTTATATGAAATATCTTGTTTCCATTGGTTTTGCGCATCGGTTACATCAAACACAACGGTTGCATTGGTAACACCGGGTTTGCGCAATATCCATCCTTGCAAACCATCGCCAAATACGCAAGGTTGCTTTTGTATATTTTCGTTAATGGTATCACGATACAATTCGCGCACCACATTGCCTTTGGCATCCATTACGTTATAAACAAATGGTTGTGTCAAACTGCTATACGTATGCACAAAATAAGTATAGTTGGCAGAAAAATCAGCATCATTGGTTCCCTCTTGGATGGCTATGGGGCGTTTCTTTCCATTATTAACACCAATGGCATATACACCTCTGTTTAAGTAGCCGTTTTCGGTCGATTGGTAAAACACTTGCTTGGTTTTTGCATCGTACCCGTAAATCTTGGTAACATCAAAATTGCCTTTGCCAATTTGATGTTTCAACACTCCTGTCTGCGTATAAATGTACGCATGGGTATACCCATCCCTATCACTCAATAGCACAAAATTATCGTTATCAGGGAAAAATAAGATAAAAGACGCTATGTCGGGCGAGATAAATCGATCGTCACTATAGGTATACACACGTTTGGCAATAAGGGTCTCGGCATTTACCAGCGCTACATTCATTTTCTTCTGCACCTCGTCTAAGTAGAGAACGGCAAACATATTGTCCTTATAGCTCCACTTTATACGTGTAATGTGTGCATTTTTTCCGTCGGGCAGTTCTATGGGTTTATTCCATTTATAATGTACATGATACATGTACACCTCATTGTTTTTGGCGTATACCAATGCTTTGCTATCCTTGGACCACTCCATTTGGTGGGTTTGTCCAAAAGCTTTGGCAGACTGAACTGACAAAACGCCGTTGTGTGTTGTCATACTGCCATCGGTGGTAACCGTCACTTCGGTATCGTACAATAATCGTTTGATATATAGATTATTACCACGTTCAAAAGCAACCATACTGCCATCCGGGCTAAACATGGGCATGGCCTGTTGTCCGTTTAATGACAATTTGTCGCATCGGTTATTGGCAAATTGGTACACATAATAGTCCTTATCAGCGGCACGCAACAATACACGCTTATAATCCGGGCTGAATCGAAATGCTTCGACACGAGAAAGAGGCACATTACGCATGGTAGAAAACACAACAAGGGTATCTTCAGACCCCGTTTTGTACTCACCACTTAGTAGCATGGTTTTGTCGTCCGATAAACGGGCATAATTTTTGCCATCCTGCAAAGAGACCAACACAGGAGCATTTGCATACATAACTAATGTACAAAGCATTAGCAATAAAAATGAGCCAATCTTTTTCATGAGATTTACATCTTGTATTAACAAGCCAAAAGTACAACAAAGCAGCATGAGAACAAAATAAATTTACTTCTTTTATGGCACTTTGTCGATTTTTTGACACTTTGTCAGTTTTTAGCAGATCGAAGTCTTTGGCACGGAATTTGTAATAATATTGACGAAAGTTGCGAGTAAGCGAGAGCAGAAGCAATATTTACATTGATTATGCCGACAGTTGCGATTAAGTGAGCGCAGAAGCAAAGATTACTTTGATTATGCCGAACGTGAGCAACATGAGCGAAGCTAACGGGAGCAACTTATTACATGATTTTAGGCATCGGTTCAGCATAACCCATGTAAACATGGTTTCTGCATTCACCTCGCACTAAAATTCATG
>JAFVZF010000006.1 GCA_017508305.1 Paludibacteraceae bacterium
AATCCTAATTCGCTTGAAACCCAGTAATGGTGAGTTAATTAAGACTCAGAATATATTCTCCGATGGCACTACCGTGGTTGAATTATATACAGGTCAAACTGCAATTGTTACGAACGGCTTTGTATCTTTCCCAAAATACGAAAATAACATAGCAATCATCAAAGAATATTAGGGCATATTGGCGATGCCAAAGGGAATGTGCACGGCGGGCACATTCTCTATGCCCTCAAAATGCGTCATCTGATCGTCAAAGAAAATATGTGGCTTTAAAATGTTTAAGATTCTCGACTTTTCGATGCCGCCTAAAAAGAAAGCATCATCTACCTCAACGCCCCATGCTTTGAGCGAAGCTACTACCCTTTCGTGTGCAGGTGCACTGCGAGCCGTTACAATGGAGGTTTTTAAAATACGCTGATAAGAGGCATCTTGCAAAGCCCGTTGCTTTTCTAATTGTTGAAAAGCGGATATTTTTTGCAACAAAACACCTACGGGTCCTAATTGCAAAGCCTCGCCTGCGTGTGCCACTTCGTGGTTGTAAAAGGCATTGATATCGCCCGATGTTTTGTAGATTTTTTCGGATTCATCGCTTGCCAAAACCCCATCAAAGTCAAAAGCCAAGCGAAGTTGTTTATCGTCATCATCATCGGCAACATATTCGGTAGGCAACACCCTACCTGCTGCATAACCAGCTTGCAAAGCCAATTTAACATCATCCACGTTGGCAGAAAGAAACAACGCTGCATTAAAGGCTGGCAAATACTGAAAGTTTTGTTTACCCGTGGTAAAACAAGCCCTGCACATATCCAACCCATAATGTTTTATACTGCGAAAAACCCTTTCGCCTGTTTCGGGACTGTTTTTGGACAAGAGCACTACCTCAACGGGTTGTTCATCGGGGAATGCTTCGTTGAGCGATAACAAACGTCGAACAAAAGGGAATGCCACTCCTCTTTCAAGAGGAACATCCAAGTGCTCTTCTTGATAGGCACGATACACGGCTTCGCCTTTTTCGCGAAAAATCTTATCGGACTCGGTTAAATCAAACAAAGCACTCGACGCTACCGCAATAACTAACTTGTTTTCTATGGGATAAGGCATGTGGCAAACTGTTTATCCATTGATTAGTAGAAGCCTAAAACAAATACCACACCTAACAAGTGATAGTAAGAGGCAATTGATTGGGCGCCATTGGACGAATGAGAAAATTCATAGAAAAATCCTAAGATATTGTGTTCGTCCACCATCCAATCCAAGCCAACGCCATAACCTACCATATCGTACCAACAAGGTGGATTACTTTGCAAGGGGTTGTACATTTCGACATAGACATAGGGAGTCAATGGTTTTTGTGGAATGGAATAATCCAATTTTAGCCTACTGCGAAGCAACCATTCGGGAGTTTGGTCGGTCATGCTATAAGTCATGTGGAATCGCTCACGCAATGACAAAGTAAAATCGCCCATTTGTACTTTGGGGATTATCATCAGTTTTACTCGATGTCTATACTCGTTACCTGCAAGGTATTGAAATTCATAAGCAGCCGTAAAAGAAATATTTTTATGAGGGGCATAGTTTAATCCTATTGATGTATAGGATGCATCAAATTTTTCGGCATCGGGTGTTAAAAAATTGCTAAAATAAAATTCTTCGCCTACAAATAATGTTAGTTGATCTATCGGAGCATACTCTATGTACATATCCAATTCTGTTCCCATCTCCGAGGGAATTTGGTTTGTTATCGTCCTACTTTTAGTAGGAATTCGATGATTATCGGTTGCAAAAACAGAACCCGCAGTTAGGCAACAGATTGCCAAGAGAACTAACTTTAATTTCATGTACTTTAATAAGGTTAATTATGTTTGATAGAATGATTTCTTGTTAAGGAATTAGCCGTTTTGGTAAATACAAACATCGGGATAATGCTACCCAAGGCCAAACAAATTAAAATGCCAACGGCGTACGAAAAATAGGTAAAGAATTGATCTAAATATACCGCTTTTTCGGCAAAATCGATATGCTGCATAAAGGTAAGGTAGGCAAATATAGCCTTATAGGCATACATACCTGGAATCATGGGCAATAAAGCAGGTATGTAGATAACGGTGGCAGGTGTATGGGTTAATTTACCTGTTACCAAACCACTGCATCCCATTAGCAAAGCGGCACAAAAACATGCGGCAAAAACCGTCAAACCTAAAGCATCCATCATAAAGGCACGCAACAGGTAACCTAAAAAGGCGGTCAGCAAGATTGCCCAGATAGCCCTGCGTGGAGGGTTGGAAATAAGGCCAAATCCCAATGCCACTACCGATGCAAACAATGCTTTTGATAATATTTGAAATACAATAGCATCCATATTTTACACAAGAAAATGAACAAGGGTGATAGAAAGCAACAATCCTAAAGCCAACGAGATGGTATGCATCACCGCATTTACCAAACGCGAAAAACCAATGATGACAAAACCCTCGAGCGTATCAATTAGTCCACTAATAAATACAACCCCAGGCACCAAATACAACACACTGGTAGCCACGGCAACCTCTGCCGTAGCAGCATCAATAAAAGCACCACACGATGCAATTAACGATGCCGTAAGTGCTGTTAATAGAATAATGAAATGGTTGTTCACTTGCTTTTGGGTAAGGTAACTTTTTAGATTAAAACTGATGTAAGTAGAGATAAACACCAGCAACATCGCCCAAATTGTACCATTAAACAAATAGCACAAGCCAAAACTTGCCAACGATGCCATCAATGCCACCGCTTGATGCTTGTATCTGGGGGTAGTTACAATGGCATTAAATTTTTCCTCGAATACTTCTACAGGCATTTTAGTATCGTGCACCTCCCAACTAAGGCGACTTAAATCGGCATTATTAGATAGGCTGATGGGAGCAGGTGGCACGGCTATTAGTTCGTGGTAATGATTGGAAGGGTCTGATGGGTCGCATAGCATGATGCTTAAATTACGCAATGCCAAATCGAGTCGCAAATCGTAACCATACGCCTGTGCGATGCGCTTAGCACTGCGGCTAATACGCGAACTATGCGTACCGCTGGCAACCATTACCGCCACGTACCTAGCCAATAAATGTCCTAGATGTTTCAAAACTGCTTGTATAATAATGAATAAGGACCCAAAGGTATAGAAAATTTAGCAGTTTATCAAGAGCCAGACAGCGTTTGGGTATTTAGGCGTATAGTCTTTTTATTCGTCTTTGATACGAATCACCATATTGGCCACAATGGCAGCTAATCCACCAGTGGTGATGCCCGACGAGAAAATATTTTTAATGGTTTCTGGAAATTGGTTAAAAATAGCAGGATAAAGTTCTACCCCTAACCCCATACTAAAACTGATGGCTATAACCAAAATGGCTTTGCGGTCTAATTGTTGTGATGCAATAATCTTAATTCCAGCCGATGCCACGGTGCCAAACATCAACAAAGTGGCGCCTCCTAAAACAGGTTCGGGCATAAACGAGAAAACAATACCAACAATGGGAAAGAATCCCAAAATTACCAAAAACAAAGCGATAAAATATCCTACATACCTGCTTGCCACTCCGGTTAGCTGAATCATCCCGTTGTTTTGGGCAAAAATAGAATTGGGGAAAGAACCCAACATACCTGCTAAGAAAGAGTTAAAACCATCGGCTAATATACCACCTTGAGCACGTTTTAAAAACGTTTCGCCCTCGACGGGTTGGCTGGAGATAAGCGAATTGGCAGTTATATCGCCGTATGCTTCAATGGCGGTAATAACATATACAATAGCAAAGGCTATAATAGAAGAAATATGA
>JAFVZF010000099.1 GCA_017508305.1 Paludibacteraceae bacterium
ACCGATACACTCTATCTCCATCGCATCGATAGCACTATCATTCATGCCAAAAATGATACAGTATTTATAGAAAATTACAAAATTCTATGGCGCGACAAGATCTGTTATCGAGATTCGATTCAGATCCGGGACAAAGAAATACCTGTAGAAGTCCCAGTGCCCACTGTTCCGCCCTGGTGCTGGTGGCTGCTCGCTGCAGTAATTTTATATGTTCTCATAAGGATTGCAATAATAGTAATAAAAGTATATCTGCGACGATTATTTGCAGATTTAAGAAATAAAAACTACTTTTGTCTATACAACTTTGATATGCCTAAGATTTTAATTTATATTACCTCTCGATTGCAATGGATATTCTTATTCTACGGAACAGATTTCAATGAGAATAGAGCACACGTGCATGTCGGTAAGCGGGGTGTAGATAAATACTGTAAAATATGGTTAGAACCCACAATTGAATTGGATTCAATGGGAGAGCTAACAGAAAACCAAATTAGCAGTATCCTACAAATTACCCATAAATATAGAGAGGTTTTGCTAAAGCAATGGAAAAGATTTAAGGCGGGTGAGAATATCAAAATGCTAACAATTAAAGACAAGTAGTCTATGTACAAGATTGAAGGATATTGGGATGTAACCCCTAAAATTAAGAAAGTTTCCTTTCCTATTAGAGGCAAAATGAGTGTATCTTTAGAAGATGGCAGAGTTATTACGGTACCTATCTCTGCTTTCCCTTCTATAAAGAAAGTTCCTGTAAACGAAAGAAAACGATATTACCTAACAGCTGGAGGTGTTACATGGGATTCTTGTCCAGAAGTTATCCATATAGAGCAAATATTAGGTAATTATAACAAATACAAACACTAAAAGGTAGCAAACTCAACGCTACCTTTTTTTTTGTATCCAAATTTAAAAGTTTTGTATCTGTGTTTGTATCTTTACAAAACCCTAATAATGTGCACGTTAAAGTAAAAGGATACAAAAGATACAAAGATACAAAAATAATACACCTTTATTCGTCTGCTATGTTTTATGTGTTATACGTTTAAAACTTTGGCGCATTTTCCACAATTTTCTTAATCAAATTTGGGTCGGCATGATTGGCGTACCTGGTTGTCATAGCAAGGTCATGATGGTCGGCGTGCCGCATTACAGTAAGCGGGTCAATACCACTCTTAAGCATATTGTTTATTCCAGTGTCGCGAAGCGAATACAATTGCATCTCTGTAGGCAGTTTTAGTGCTCGACGCATTTTATCCCATTGCTTGGTAAAATAGCTCTCGTGGCATGGCTCTTTATCTGGCAACATATCTGGTCCAAATAAATAAAGATTTGGTTGCTTATTTGCCGCATATTGAAGTTTATTTACCAGGCTGGGTGTAAGTGCAGCATATCTTTGGTAGTGTGTTTTGGCATTGTCGGATGGTATAAAAATATGGTTTTCTTCTAAATTGATGTGCTTAATCTGTATAAATCGTATCTCTTTAGGTCGTATTAACGACGAATATACCAATTCGCATACAATAAGAAAATACGGATCGTGCACAGATAGATGTTCGGTTATACGCTGCCTGTAATTCTCTGGTATGATTATCCTTGTTTTTTGGGTAGTCTTTTTCTTCTGTATATTCTCAAACGGATTTTCTTTAGCATAGCATTTTTGTACCACCCAGCTAAAAAAAGCACTACCCTGCTTTACATGGTTATTGTAATTTACTACATTGATTTTGCGAACACCATATAAGTAATCCAAATACTGTATAACGATTATTTTATTAACCATAGAAGCATAAATACCTGGCGTGTTCTCCGCACACCAGGTACCAAAAGATTTACACCAGCTTTTGTAACTTCTAAATGTGGCAGGCCTTACCTCTCGTTCTTTCTCCGATAGGTACAATTCTATTACTTCATCTAATTTTGTATATAGGCGAGTATTTTCGCTCTCAAAGAATGGCGACCAGCCGCCAGCTAACTTTGCATTGATGTGAGAAACCATTTCTGCTGCCATGGTTTTAAATTCAGCAAGTAGCTTATATCTTTTACGCAGGTGGTTAAGCCTGATGCGTTTTCGTACTAGTTTGTTTTCTTTTGGATGAATAACGTAGAACTCTATATAAAACTCTGTTTTAGTTTTAACCAAAACAGCAGGTCTATATCTTTCGGAAGGTATGGTAGATATTTGGCTAACAGGCATTTTTTTTTTAGATACGTGGAAATGTACCTAAAAATTGTTGGCGCAATATTGGCGCAGTTGAGTCTGTATAAAAAGGAAAAACACCGCTTAACTTGCGGTGTTTCAATTAGTTGTGGGCGTTGACGGATTCGAACCGCCGACCCTCTGCTTGTAAGGCAGATGCTCTGAACCAGCTGAGCTAAACGCCCTTGTTTCTCAAATGCGATGCAAAGATACGTCATTTTTTGAAACCTGCAAAATTTTCGAAAAGAATTTTACAAAAATCTGCTATTTTTTCTCTTATTTGCTCAATTTAGCAATCGAATCGCGCAAAACTGCCAATTTGCTCTCTGCATCGGCCTTTTTCTTGCGTTCTTTTTCTACAATTTCTGGTTTGGCATTGGCAACAAAACGTTCGTTACCCAACTTAGCCATTACTTGCTGCAAGAATTTTTCGTAGTACGCCACCTCATCGTTCATTTTTTTCAACTCTTCGGCTACATCTACTCTATCTGCCATGGGGATCGCATATTCTGTTGTACCTACCATAAACGATTGTGCAGTAGCCTCTTTCTCTGTCACCTTTTCGATGGCAGATAAGTTACCCATTTTTACTAACACAGCATCATTTACAGGATTATGTTCTCCCAATACTTGTAGCACCAATGCATCCTTATTCGGTATGTTCTTTTGCAAACGGAGTGTACGAATTCCTGCCACAATTTCTTGCGTAGTTTGGAATGCCACTATAACTTCATCGTTTACTTGACCTATCGCAGGCATCAAAGCAACCATGATGCTTTCGCCCTCTTTTCTTTCTTGCAATGCCTGCCACAATTCTTCAGTAATAAACGGCATAAACGGATGCAACACCCTAAGCAATGCGTCAAAGAAATGCAACGTTTTTTGATAGGTAATCGCATCGATGGGTTGCTGATAAGCCGGTTTTACCATCTCCAAATACCAAGACGAAAATCATCCCAGAACAGCTTATAAACCGCCATCAACGCTTCCGACAAACGATACTTATCAAATAAATCGTTAATTTCTACCAATGTTTGATTTAATCGGCTTTCAAACCATTCGATAGCACGAATGGCCGATTCGGGTTGTTGTTTTTCGGCAACTGTCCAACCTTTTACCAAGCGGAAGGCATTCCATATCTTATTATTAAAGTTACGACCTTGCTCGCAAAGCGATTCGTCGAACAAGATATCATTACCTGCAGGCGCCGACAACATCATACCCATACGCACACC
>JAFVZF010000100.1 GCA_017508305.1 Paludibacteraceae bacterium
AGTGGACCACTTTCTTGCAGCTGTGCATGCCATTTTAGTAAATAATTGCCAGAGGCAAATGTGGCAATAAAATGTCCTTCTTCTGTGGTATGTTCTTGATAAGTCCAACTAATTGGTTGATTGTTTACTTTAGGCAAAAGTGGGATAGGAGTAGCCCCATGTACCCAACTTTGGTTGTTGGCTTTGTTTTGCAACGCTGAGATGTAAACCTTATTGTTATCAATGCCTATTTGTACTTTTATATCGCTGTTTTCTAATGCAGTATAAATGGCGTTGTTGCTCAAAATGGCATCTGTTTCGCTATAAGCATCGGCTTGCAAGGGCGAAAAGGTGATGTCGTCAAACCAAATATCGCCCGTAACACCACTGCCTGGATTGGTCCAATTTCGTTCTACGACAGCCCTAATCTGCACCGAAGTGTTGTTTCCGCTATTCCAAATGCCACTTACGTATTCCCATTTGCCGTATTCGGTGCTGCGCAGTTGCAATTCGCCAGCTGCATCGTTCATATCAATGTATGCCCACGAACTATCGTCTGCTCTAAAAATATATCCGCTGTATTGGTAGTAGGTATTCTTCTCTACAGACAGGGTGGATGTATAATTTGCCACTAACGTGCAAAAACCACGTCCTTTGCTGTGAAGAGATTTGTTTCCGCTGTGCGCCTTGCTGTTGTCAACAGCGTTGCCCCAGGTAGCCCAGTACGCCTCGCCTTGCTCAAACGAGTAGTTGTTTATTCTATTGTTTGCGATAGCCAGAAGGCTTATGCAAAAGCAAATTAGTGTGAAAAGGTATTTCATGGTAGCATAAAATTTCAATTAGACAGGACCTGAAGCGTTACAATACGTGCAATGATTTAGGTTCTATTTTTAGGGAAACCCTTTTGTTTGGGGTGCTAATAGGCTCTCCATCTACATGTAAGTAGGCTTCTTGGGGCAAGGTGAGTGTACAATCCTTGCAATCGAAAGTATGTGCAAACTTATTTTTGTGCATACCTTTAAAGAATAAACTATATGCCATGTAGGGAATATGATACCATTTAAACGGTTTAATGATGGTAACGGTAAACAATCCGTCTTGCATATTGGCCATGGGGGCTATGTAGGCATGGTTGCCAAACTGCTTGTTGTTGGCTATGTTGATGACAAATGCCTCGGTTTTTTCAGTGTGGTTGTTGTATGCTAATTGGTAGGTTAGGGGTTTGTAGTTTTTGTATGCTCGTAAACTCAATTTTACGTAGGTAAAAAATCCCCTTACTTTGGTTTGTGCAAAAAGGTGCCCAATGTAGGCGTCAAATCCAGTGCCGCAAGTGCAAAAAAACGCCTTTTCATCGGCCATTCCCGAATCGATGCTGTAAATTTTGTTTTTCTCGATACGCTCGATAATTTGTTTTGCCGATAATCCATGCATGTCTAAATCGCGAGCCAATCCGTTGCCACTACCCGTAGGCACAATCATCAAAGCTGTGTTGCTGTGTTTGAGTGCCGATGCAACTTCGTTGACCGTTCCGTCACCTCCTACCGCTATTAAAATATCTGAACCAGCAGCAATAAACTGTTTGGTAAGCTCAAAGCCGTGTCCGGCATATGCGGTATATAACGCCTTGGTGTTAAAATGTTCTTCTAGTGCTTTTACGATGCATTTTGCTTTTCGTTGAGCATTCTTAGTGCCAGATATTGGATTAACGATGATGTTGATTTGCATAGCAGTAAATTATAGGTAAACAAAAATAGTAGAATTTATTTGGAAAACGGGAAAAGATCACAAAAAAAGCATTCCAAAATTGGAATTCCCTGTTAACGTTACCCGTAGGGTAACAAGCGCCCTTCAGGGCGCCGTGCCGTAGGCACGTTATAAATAACGGAAAAGATCACAAAAAAAGCATTCCAAATTATTTGGAATGCTTTTTTTGTGATCCGCCTGGGCTCGAACCGAGAACTCACGCAGTGAGTTCTATAAATACGGATAGGGTCCTGGGTTCGAATGTATAAAAAAAGAACTGAAGTTTTTGACTTCAGTTCTCTTGTGATCCGCCTGGGACTGCTTGCATTTTCGTTTGTGTGTATAAAAATGTTGCGTTTTGATTGTCCTAACGTGCTCACAACCGATATGAGCCTTTGCAAAGATAAGAACTATTTTACAACCGAGTGCATTTTTATCGGTGCGTTTTCGGTTTTTTCGCTTTTGAACCGTGTATGTCGGTGCAATGTCGGAGCAAATGTCGGTGTAAATTTTGCTTATGCTGCTATCGTATTGCCGAGATTAGCAAAATGATAATTTTCTTATCAAAAAGTTTGCAAGTTTAAATAAAAACACTCATATTTGCACTGAGATAACTTTCTTCATCAAATTTCTATTTACTTTTAGAGGAGCGTAAGACCCGACAACTTACGCTCCTTTTTTCGTGCTTATTCCTCGGTGGTGTCTATTAGTTTGATGATATTCAACTTCAATTCGTCGTCCACATCGGTGTAACGTGAGAATGCTTTGCTGTTCTCCACGTGCCCGGTGAATGCTGAGGTGATGCGTTCGCTTTTGGTGAGCTTGAACATATTTGCCATAAACGTACGGCGTGCCATGTGTGATGACGCGATATCGCACAATCTTTTAGGCACATTCTGGCGGCTCATAGGGTCGTAGGTCAGCACTGTTCTGGTGATGTCTGCTATCTTAAGCACTTGCTTTATGGCATCGTTATACTTCTGTTCAGAGATAAACGGCAGTAGTCCCACATCCAGGCGTGTGCTTTTGCTTCTAAAGTCTATACGGCGGTTGTCTCGGTTTCTGCCTTTGTACCTTGCAATAATCTCTTTGGCGGTAGCAGTAAGCGGAACACGCACGGTCTGCGGCTTGTTCTTGCTTGTTTTGCGTGGAATATACTGTATAAAATTGCCGTCTTGCGTGATGTTGGCATCTGTTAGGTGGTAAAGGTCCGACACACGGCACCCAATGTGGCATTGAAATACAAAGATGTCTCGCTGTACTGCCAATGCTGGATTGCTTATAACAGTAGAATAGAGGGTGTCGCGTTCCTGGAGCGTAAGGAAGTTGGGCGTTCCGTACACTTCCGCTTTGATTTTATAGCTATCAAATGGGTAGTGCTGCATATCACCACGTTTGCGTGCCCAATTGCACACGGCGCGGATGCAACGCATTTTGTGGCCGATGGTGTTCTCGCACCTTGCCACATTGTCACCACTTCGTAGCCATCTTTCTATCTCGTCTAAATCTGCCACCGTAAGGGTGGTAACATCAATGGGGCGAACATCTTTTGTGAACCTTGAAAGTATGCGGCTCAAAGAATAGTATTTTTCTGCCGTTTTAGGCTCTAAATTGTGAGCGGTGGGGTAATTATCCAAATACCACTCTAAACTCGTATTTTGGGCTTTATTTTGCCCTTCTTGCTCATTTATTGGCTCGCCATAGTATTTGGCAACTGCATAGTTGAGGAAATTTCGGTCTATCTTGCCGCCCACGGCAGCATATTCTTCAAAAATAAACTGCGTAAGCTCGTCAATTTGCCTTTGTGCTTCGGTAGCAAACAAAGTATCTTCTGTGGCAAAACGGCGGGGTATTACGAGGCGTTGCTGCTGTTCTTGCCACATGGCCACAGGCACATAAATACGTGTCTTTACTCGGTAATCGTGTTCACGTCCTGCGTAAAACCTTACCGACAGCTGTGCACGTGTGCCTGCCGTCTTCTTATTGATTAGAAACTTGATATTTGCCATGCTCGCTAAAATCTAAACTCTCCAATGCCGAGCATTATCCAATTGGGATTGATGTTAAAGCTGCTTATAAGGTTGCAAATGTGCGGTACTGCCACCGAGCGTTTGCCTTTCTCTACTAAAACAAAATTGCTTGGGTATATTTCCACCTTATCGCAAAACTCTTTTTTGTTCTTCACTTTACGCAAGGCGTACAATTGGTAATAAGCATCTACAAATCGTTGTGTAACTTCTTCTGGTGTGGTTTTCATATAGGGTAGGGTATTTGAGTTATTAAGTTTTATTTAAGTACTGCGGTTTTTCCGAACAACTGCTATTTTTTCTCCAATAAACCAATAAGGCGGTCCATCTGTTCGTCTTTTTTCTCAAGGAGAGAAATGTATTTTTTAGTAATAAAACTAACATCAACAGAGTTTAAGGTGTTGTTTTTATCTGAATTTCCATAGAAAAAACCAACACTTTTGTTTGTTACTTCGGCAATTGCCTCTACTAAGCCGCTTTTAACATCTTCGGCTTTAAGAGCAGAATGTAGGCGTTGGTCATTTTCAAAACCAAGCCTTTTTGCTAAATCAGAAAGATTTATACCTTCTTTCTTTAAAATTTCTTTCAATTCTTTTCCACTCATAGTCAATTAGTTATAAAAAAATGTAAAAAAATATGCAAAAAATCCCAACAAAAATGTTTGAAGTCCCAACAAAAGTGTTTATATTTGCAAAACAAAAACAAAACATTTACGGAACAAATATAAAACATTTGCAAAAAATAAACAAATTATCAACAAACTAATAAAATTATGAGAGAGAAGACAGAAAAGCTGAGAAGATTCCTGCAAACTGGCGATTACCCTAAAATCGCCAGCATGGCAGGGGTGTCACTACAGACACTAAGAAATGCGCTCCAAAGAGAGAGCCCCGAGCAACTTCGCCACAGCGAACGTATAGCCTACAATCAATTCCTTTCTTATGTAGAAGATAAGAAAGCAGAACTAAAGGACATTGAAGATAGACTAAATGCACTTGACTAACTAACACACATAAGCCATGAAGTTAAACGGACAATCACTATACATGCTAACGGGCGAGCAGATAACCCAGATAGCCGAAGATGCGGCTAAAAAGGCATCTGATGCCGTACGCAAGGAACTAAAAGACTACCGAGACTATGGCTCTGGTATATGGAGCGTAAAGGACGTAGCAGATATGTTCCAAGTGGACCCACGCACCGTGAACAATTGGATACGTGCTGGCATCCTAAAGACTATGAAGCTGGGTAATATAGTTCGCATCGACGGCAGAGAGATAATAAGAGTGCGCGAAATGTATGCACGTACGTAATCAAACAACTAAAAAACTAATGCTATGCTAAAATTACTTTTCAAATCACTAATAAACTACCGCACATACGTGCTACTTGCATGCGGTATGATAAGCGTGCTTGCCTTTGTGGCCATGCCTATTGATGAAGGCGATTTCTTCCTTCTTGCCATGAGCAAGATAGTAAGCCTTGCCTTTGGACTTGTGTTTTATACGCTATACCACTACTACCGTGAGACACACCAAATAGACGCCCTTGTGCAGCTTGTACACAAACTACCAGAATGGATGTTTGGAGAAGAAAAACAATAACCCTAACATAAAAACCTATTAACCAATATGAAACAGATAATACTAAAAGAAATGAGCCTTGTAAACTTCAAGGGAGTACGCAAGGCAGATTACAGCTTTAATGCTGATGTTACCAGCTTTGCCGGCAAGAACGGAACAGGTAAAACAACCATTTTTGATGCCTTTACCTGGCTACTTTTTGGCAAGGATAGTTTGGATCGTAAACAATTCCAACTAAAAACCATTGACAATGCCACCCACGAGGTAATTCCTAAGCTTCCACACGAAGTGAGTGCTGTTATTAGCGTTGAAGGGGTAGAAGTACGCCTAACACGTCGCTACAATGAGAAATGGGTAAAACCACGTGGCAGTATGGAAGAAAAGTTTGAAGGACACACCGAAGAACGCCTATACAACGATGTGCCATGTTCAACCAAAGAATGGGTCGAAAAGATAGGTGCTATTTGCGACGAAACGCTGTTTAAACTAATTACCAATCCAACCTACTTTGTGAGCCTGCATCCAAAGGACCAACGCAGTATGCTGCTTGAATTTGCCGATGCCGATAATGTGGCAGTGTCAGGCGACGAGTTTAACGAACTGCTTACCATCTTAAGCAGCGAGAACAAAACACTTGACGAGTACAAACGTGAACTTAACGCCAAACGTGCCAAAACCACCAGCGAAGTAGATGCTATTCCTGGCCGCATCGACGAAAGACAAAGAGAGATTGCGTCGCTTACTTGTGATTTTGATGCTGCCGAAAAAGAACTTGCCGAAAAGCAAGACCAATTCGGTAAACTTACCGAAATGGTAGAGGACGCTTCTGCTGTGCTTAATGCCGGCATTGAAGAGCGCACCAAACTAATAAACCGTTTGGATGAGCTGACCGGTAAACTGAATGCTCGCAAAATACAAGTGAGCAAAGATGCAAGAGCAGACTTTGACGCGTATATGGCAGAACGCTGGAAAGTAGAAAGCAAGATTAAGTTTAACGAAAAAGAACTTACCGACCTTGCCGAAAAACGCAAAAGCATTGAAAGCAGATTGGATAAATGCACTGCCGACCGTGAGCAGTTGGTAAAAGAGTGGTACGAGATAAACAACAGAGAGTGCCCATCACTTGACAAAAATGCTATGGCGTGCCCAACTTGTGGACGTGTGTACGATTTAGATACCATTGCCGAGAAGGAAGATGCTATGCGTGAGCGTTTCAACGAAAAGAAAGCATCGGACTTAAGAGCTAACAACACCAAAGGTATGGATCTAAAAGAAAAGATGCACGAGCTTACCGATACGTTGGATGCGATGGACGAGGACAAAAAACGCCTTAACTCACGTTTGGAAGAACTACGCAATGAATTGGAAGGTTACCCAATGAAAGAAGAACCAGATGTAAAGGGAGCCGCTAAAGCAGATGCTGAAATGCACAATTTACAAGGCGAGATTGACCAAGTAAAAGCGCAGATAGAAGAAAGCAAAAAGGGCGACAATGCTATGGAGCTTTCCGATATTAAGATTAAGCGAAGCGGTTTGCAAGGCGAGATTGACGCACTTAAACGCATCTTATCTAAACGCGATGACATTAAACGTAACGAGAGACGCATCGACGAGCTGCAAAGAACCTTGCGTGAGCTGTACAACGTGCGTGCTGGCGTAGAATATGGACTATGGATGATAAAAGAGTACGAGAATGCCCGCGTAAAAGCCGTAGAAGACAAGATAAACGGCATGTTTGAATACGTAACATTCAAGATGTTTGCCCGCCAAGTAAATGGCGAGGTGGTGGAGACTTGCGAAGCGGAAGTAAACGGTGTTCCTTACAGCGTACTTAACAACGCAGCACGTATCAATGCCGGTTTGGAAATCATTCGTGTAATAAGTGCTAAACGTGGCATTACGGCACCAATCTTTGTGGATAATGCCGAAAGCGTGATAGAACCTATTTCTACGGGTGGACAGCAAATCCGCCTATACGTGGCAAATTGCCCATTCAAACAACTAACAGTGCCATTTTATAACTAAATAATTAACCCTAAAAAATTACCATTATGAGTAACAACAATCAACAATTAACCAAACAACCAGCAACAAGCGAAGTAAGCAGACCTATTGAAAATCTTAAAACAATGATTTCGAGTGTCAGCGTACAAGCACAGTTTAAAAACGCATTAGGAGCGCATAAAGACACTTTTGTGGCTTCGTTGATAGATTTGTTCACTGGCGACAAATCACTTCAAAAATGCAAACCTGCGGCTATTATTAGCGAGGCATTGCGTGCTGCCACACTTAACCTTCCGCTTAACAAAGCACTTGGTTTTTCTTACATCGTAGTTTACAACAACAACGTTAAAGACCCTGTAACAGGTGCGTGGAGTAAAGTCCCTACTCCAACATTTATTCCAGGTTACAAAGGCTATATCCAATTAGCCATGCGTACCGGACAATACAAAACCATCAATGCCGATTACGTGTACGAGGGTGAACTACGCAAGGTAAACAAATTATCGGGCGAAATTGCCTTTGACGGCGACAAAGTGAGCGACAAGGTGGTAGGTTATTTCTGCTATTTTGAACTACTTAACGGATTTAGCAAAACACTATACATGAGTGTTGAGAACATGGCAGAGTATGCTAAACGTTATTCTCCGAGCATTAAAAGCAACAAGGAACTAACCGTAGAAAAGCTAATTGAAAAGGCGCAATCTGGCGTAACAAGCACTGCCGTAGGTTGGGAAGGTAACTTCAACGATATGGCACTTAAGACTGTTATTCGTCGCCTACTAAGCAAATACGGCTACCTATCTGTTGAAATGGTTAATGCTATTAGCAAGGACGAGGAAGCCGACAATGCTGCTGCCGTACGCAATAGTGAGAACGACGAAAATTTGACTACTGTTGATGTGGAAGGTGTGGATGTAACTACGGGCGAAGTTTTAGACCACTCTGCCCCATCTGCACAAGCAATACCATCAGCAGCAATGCCAGCTGGACCAGCATATTAAAATAACGGATTCATTTTATTAAAGTTTAAAGTTATACAATTATGGAACTTATCGTATTAGGTTCATCTTCTAAAGGCAATTGCTACCTGTTTAAGGCGGGTAGCAAAGCCAAAGAAGAGTGTTTAGTGCTTGAGGCGGGCATTCCTTTTACCGCAGTGAAAAAAGCGCTTAATTTCAATCTAAATAGCGTTGTGGGCGTTCTATGTTCTCACCGTCATGGAGACCATGCCAAATACCTACATAAATTTGCAGAAACAGGCATTACTTGCTATGCCAATGCCGATGTAATAGAATCAATGCCAGATAGTGCTAAACCACTATGCAAAGAAATTAAATCTATGCACGGTTATAAAGTGGGCGGTTACAAAGTGTTTGTATTGCCTATGAACCACGATGTGCCTTGCCATGGTTTTGTGATTGAGCACGCAGAAATGGGTAGGGTGTTTTTCGCAACCGACACATTCGCCATTAAATACCGTGTGGCAGACATCAATTATTACATGATTGAGGCTAACTACAACGATGAAGTGTTGGATGAAAATATAGCAAGCGGCAAAACACATGGTGTGATGCGTGACAGACTTTTGCAAAGCCATATGGAAGCAAGTATGACGGCTACATTTTTGACTAAATGCGACCTTAAACGCACCAAACAGGTAATGCTTTTGCACCTAAGTGAGAACAACAGCGACGAGAAAATGTGCGTTCGCAAAGTAGAAAGAGCAACAGGTAAACCTACCTATGTGCTACATGCTGGCGACGAAATAAGCTTATAGTGTTATGAAAGGCGGTTGGATTAAAGTACACAGAAAGATTGTAGATTGGGAGTGGTGGAGCGACCACAACACCACAAGGCTATTTATGTATCTACTACTTATAGCTACTCACGAGGATATAAAATTTCAAGGTAAAGTAATTAAAAGAGGGCAGTTGGTGACTTCACGTGCTAAACTTTCGTTGGCAACAGGCATTAGTGAACGTTCTATACGTACTTCGCTTGAAAATCTTAAAACGACCAACGAAATAACCATCAAATCGACCAACCGATTTACTATAATAACTATTTGTAAATATGAAGATTACCAACTCATAGAAGACGAAAGCGACCAAGTAAACGACCAACAAACCGCCATACAAACGACCAGCAACCGACCAACCATCAAACAAGAACATAATAGTATATCTTCTTCTACTTCTGGTAACGCGCACGCACGCGAGGCAGAAGACCAAGAACAAAATTTTTATTTTGATGCTTACAACTCTGCTGTCTGGCGTGAGTGGGTGCAAATGCAAGTCAAGATTGAGCAAGAGCAAATAAGTGCATACATCGACGAGTTTCACGCATTTTGCCAAATGGCAGAAAAAAGACACCACAGCCGCGCCGACTATCAAATCCACTTTGTGAGTTGGCTGAAAAAACAACTTGCAAAAGAAAATAACCAACAAGAAACAAACAAAACATTTACCCATGGGAACAATAGGAGCAAAAAATGCTTTACAATCGACGAAATCGACGCAATTGTGCAAGCCGGCATCGGCAATGCTGATACGGAGCGAGGATAAGACCTACCGCTCGCTGTATCGTGATGAGCTGGCAGACGAGGCAGACATCCGCAATGCAGTGATGACATTGTCTTCTGCCTTTCCGCTCGAGGACAAGGAAGAAAGGGCACGGTTCTTTGCCCTACTCTGTAGCCGAATGAAAGCAAATGGTTTTACTAAGCAGCGAATGCAGGATGCGGTAAATTACCTGGTGGACAACTTTCGCTACAAGCAGATAAACATTGCCGATGTAATCACTTATGACAAGCGTGTTCGCCTTTACACCTACCAGGAGTATTGCTCTGCTGTGTATCACAACAAGAACGCCAGTCAAGACTTTGCGGTGTACGGACAGATTGACGGCATTACATTCTGGTACCGCAAGAGCGAGCTGGCTAAGATAAAATCGGGCGGAAAATAAAACCTAAAGACTAACAACGAAACGACAAACTAAAAAATCAACCCTAAAAACAACTAACCTATGGCAAAGAACAATTCATTTGAGCAAGTTATACAAACCTACCTTGCAAAGCGAGCAGCAGAGGACGAGCTGTTTGCTGTAAAATACAAAGACGAGAGCAAAAGTGTGGCCAAGTGCTGCGCTTACATCAAAGAACAAGCCCGCAAAAAGGCACAAAACGGCTGTGCAATCATTGAGGATGCACAGGTGTTTGGTTGGGCGGTGCATTACTACGACGAGAGCATGCCAACCGATGGCAAAGCGGATGCTGCTGTGGTAGATGCAAACCAAGGCGACTGCGTGGTGGCTCAAACCGAGCAGATAAGCGATAAGGCATCTGCTACTACTGCTGTGGTGGAACTTACCGAGGAGCAAAAGTAAGCGATCCAACAGAAAGCCGAAGCAGACTACTATGCCGAATGCAAAGCTAAAGAGGCAGAAAAAGCCAAAGCCAAAGCCAAGGCAGAGGCTCAGCGCAAGAAAGCACAAGCTGCTGCTAAGCGTGAGAAAGAGGCTAAGACTATGCAGATGTTGTTTAACTTTGACTAAAGCCACTCTATGAGACCAAGAAACAAATACGAAGCAGAAATAGTGCGTATGAGTGAGAAACTTCCTGCACTATCGGCAAAGCAAGAGCAATACGCCTTTGAAAACTGCTTTAAACACATCGGTTATCGTTGCAAGGATTCTGTTTGGTGCACTTGTTGTGGTGGTGAGTTTGCCCTGGGTGGTGATGTTCCGCCTATACTTGTGAGCATTGAGGGAAAAGTGACTTGTCCGTATTGTGGCAGAGAACTTAAAGTAGAGCAATCACGCAAGAAAAAAACGGGAGTAATGCGAACTTATGCAGCTTTAACTTGTGTTCGTGGCGATTTTCAAGTGATAAGACAGTTTTTTGTTGAGAAATCTGCTATTAAACCAAGTCAGTTCCCAGATAACCATTGGCGTAAAAACGAACCAATATGGACGTGTATTACCGAGGTGGTGCAAAACTGGATAAACCTCACAACTGGCAAGCATACTGTAATCGCTCGTCCTTGTGTTGGGATGTCGTTTTACGAAGATAATTGGGACACTAACGCTCCGATGTCGATAAAAGGCAATGAGCGGGATTCAAAATACAATTATTTGCAAGATGTTTTCATTCCTGGGTGTAGGTTGTCTTCTAAATTGCGAAAATTAGGCCTTTTTTTGCCCGCTGTTGAATTTTCTATGCCTCGCCTGATAAAATCCTTACTTTTCGACAATGAAGCCGAAATTTTGCTTAAAAATAGGCAATTTTCAATTTTGCACGAAAAGCTACGTCGTGGTTGGGGTCCGTTCGGTGGTGATTATTGGCACGCAGAGCGAATAGCAATCCGCAACAGGTACATCGTAACTGACGCATCGATGTGGCTTGATTACTTGAGACTTCTTACTCGTTTTGGAAAGGATACGCACAATGCCTACTATGTGTGTCCTGCAAATTTGCAAGAGGTTCACGATCACTACGTGAGAAAGGCTCAAAGGGAGCGAGAAAAGCAAGACGCAGAGAGAAGACGCAAGCAAGCAATGAGCAACGAGGCGAAGTATCTAAAAACGCACGGAATGTATTTTGGAGTGTGTTTTACCGATGGTAAGTTAAGTGCAAGTGTGATACAATCTGTGGCAGAAATGGCAGAGGAAGGCAGTGCAATGCACCATTGTGTTTTTGAGAGTGGTTATTACAACAGAAAGGACTCTCTTATTCTCTCGGTAAAGGATAGCGAAGGTAATAGAGTGGAGACTGTGGAAGTGTCTTTAAAGACTTTTGAGATACTACAAAGCAGGGCAAAGTGTAATGGCACAAGTCCGTGGCACCGGCAAATACTTAACCTGGTAAACAAGAATATGGACCTTATTCGACAGATTAAGGAACAACATACAAATCAACCTAAACAACAAACAATTAACAAACAATCAGCATGAAAAGAACAATTTACAAATGGATGCACTACTGCTTAAGTTTCTTGAACTTCAAGCCTTATTTTGGCAAGAGTATGCAGCAGTTTACTATGTCTTACGTGGTATCATTTGACAAAACGTGTGTGTACGATATTGGAGCGGACCAAAGCGATATAAACAAGCTCTTTGGTATCTCCTATGGTTTCCATCACAAACAGAGCGACCGCATAGGTTGGCGATATCTGGGTAAAATAGATGGTCGCCACATGGTAGAGTTGCTTTTATACTCGTACTATGTTGGTGGTGGAGTTAGAAAAATTCCTATCACTCAGGTACATATTGGCGACACGGTAACCGTTACACTCCAGCTAAACGAAATGTGGGGTTATCGTTACATCGATGCAATGGTGGGTGATAAGAAAATAACCACATCTATGCTTCACGTGCCAAAGAAGTGGGGCTACACTCTGGGGCTTTACTTTGGCGGCAATAGACGAGCTCCGCACACCATGAGTGTGAGAATAAGCAAGGCGTAAAAAAATAAGACACCAGCAACGCCATGCCGATGTCTTATCACACTTATAAATCAACCTAAAAACTAATTTAGTATGATCAAAATTACTATTGCTGGTGCAAAGATATAAATAATTATCAAATTGAGTATATAATATTAAATAAAATTATAATATAATCTATATGGCTACTAAGATAACTACGGAAAAGGGATTTAAGGTAATCAAATGCTCCATAGTGGAGATAATGAAACTGGGCGGCATAGGTATCTGCGATATGTGTAATACTGCGCCACTTGACGGTTACTACATCGCTGTGCTTAATCAGTGGGTGTGTGAGGATTGCTACAACGATTGGCTACGCCGTGCACGTCCGTATAAAGAGGACGAACCTATCGAGGACAAGAATTTTACAAGAACATGGAATTTATTAAACTTATAAAAAACAATCA
>JAFVZF010000007.1 GCA_017508305.1 Paludibacteraceae bacterium
ATTTTTGAGAGTGAAGAATTAGAGGAAAAATCAGTATGTTCCATTTTGGAACGAACTGCCTCTGATGGTAAACATTACATGACGCAATTTTATAATCTTGATATGATTCTGTCTGTTGGTTATCGTGTCAATAGTAAAAATGCAGTAATGTTTAGAAAGTGGGCATCGTCTGTTTTAAAAGATCATTTATTAAGGGGTTATTCTTTAAATTATCGTTTATCAAGCATAGAAGAACAGTTAAAACAGCACAATGTGGTGTTAGACGCACATCAAAAACAAATAGATTTTTTTGTAAAAACATCGTTGCCTCCAAAAGAAAAACTCTTCTTTGATGGTCAATTGTTCGATGCTCATGTACTAATGAGCAGGTTAGTAGAGTCGGCAGAAAAGCGCATCGTGTTGATTGATAATTATGTGGATGAGTCTGTTTTGACCTTGCTTTTAAAGCGTAAAGATAATGTTGTTGCTACCATTTATACCATGCAAATGAGTAGTTCCTTTAAATTGGATTTACAAAAGCATAATGCTCAATATCCACCTATAGCAGTAAATATTTATACCAAGGCACACGACAGGTTTTTAATCATAGACGATAAAGTGTATCACGTAGGTGCATCGGTCAAAGACCTCGGCAAAAAACTGTGTGCGGTGTCGTTACTTTCTTGCATCGATGCCGACGAAATGATCAATAAACTGTAGGGACGCACGGCTCGTGCGTCCGAGAGGCACCGCCATACGGGGTTCCCCACTCCCTGCACGCCCGTAGGGTGTGCTGGCAAAAAAAATTGCATAATAATGTTTTGTTTGTTACCTTTACAAGGTGTTTTTCAAGGATAGAAAAACCTGTGTGTCGGATATGAAATTTTTAACCAATAATACTTATGAAAAAGTTATTTTACTTATTTACGATTTTGTTTGCAGTGGTGTTTGCTGCATGCGAAGGAACGGAGCCTCCTACTTCTAACAAAGTAGAGACAGGTGCATCCGAAAATATTACCAAAACTTCTGCAACACTTAAAGGTGCGGTAAATGTGGATATTGCTACTTACAATAGCGTAGAGTTTGGTGTTATGTACGATACGTTGTTAGCAGAGGTCAATAATCGTTCTGCCCAAATGGTAAAAGGTAGTGTACTAATGGGTAAAGATTTTAGCATTAATCTTGCCGATTTAACGGAAAATACCAAGTACTATTACTGCGCTTATTTGTTGCTAAATGGTATGCAGTATGAGTTTGGTGAGGTTAAAGAGTTTGTAACGTTGGCATCGAATGATACTCCCGATGTACCAGAGAATCCTGATACTCCCGATATACCCGAGAATCCTGATACCCCAGAACAACCAGAAGATCCAGAACAACCAGAAGACCCATCAACCCCAGGTTCAGGCACTTTCGTTGCAGAACCATTCTCGGTTTCTGCTACTAAAACGGTGACATTCTCGCCTGGTAACTTGCAGTATCACCCTGCTAATGATGAGTGGCGTTTTGCTCCGTCTCAATTAGATTATGTAGGTGCAGATAATGCAAAAATTAGCCCTTCGTATAATGGTTGGATCGATTTGTTTGGTTGGGGTACAGGTAATAATCCTACCAATACAAGTAATTATTATAAAGACTATTCAACTTTTGTAGATTGGGGTGTAAATAAGATAGGTAATGATGCACCAAATACATGGCGTACATTGACTGGCGAAGAATGGGAATATCTCTTATGGGGGCGTCCAAATGCGGAACAACTAAAAGGTGTAGCACGGGTTAATCGAGTAAATGGTCTTATTCTTCTTCCAGATAGTTGGACTTGTCCAAGTGGTGTTACATTCAAGTCTGGTTTTAATGATGATTATGGAAGTTATGATTATGCAGCTTACCAAACATTCAGTTCTTCGGAATGGACTAAATTAGAGGCATCTGGTGCCGTCTTTCTTCCTGCTGCGGGCTACCGCGGCGTTTACAGTGTCAGCCAAGTGCAGTACGACGGACGCTATTGGTCTGCTTCTGAGGGCGCTGTGGGCTACATATGCTACATTGGCTTCTATTCAAACGTAGATGACGTGGACGGCGGCAATTGCTTCTCCGGGCAATCTGTGCGTTTAGTTCAGGATTAACTTGTTGCAAATGCGTTAGTGCTATTATGCCGCAATCATAATCAATGGTTGCGGCTTTGTTTTTTTGCTAAAATCCTTACCTTTGTCACGTTGGTGTTGCTACTAAAAATCGCCAACCTATTCATCTTAATTCTATAATCTAATGAACAAAAATCTTTCTCAAAGCAACGATGCGTTGCAAAGTATTCAAAATTCCTCTCAAAACGAAATTATTCTTTATTGTCCTAACGATACAATTAGTCTTGAAGTTCGTTTAGAAAATGAAACAATATGGCTTACTCAGGTACAAATTGCAGAACTATTTGGGGTGAAACAACCTGCCATATCTAAGCGTATTAGTAATATTTATTCCAGTGGAGAATTATCAGAGAACGGCACATATTCCATTTTGGAATATATGGGTAACGATGGTCGTCAAAAATATATAACAAAGTATTATAATTTGGATGTTATATTGTCTGTTGGTTATCGTGTCAATAGTGTGAATGCTACTCGTTTTCGTCAATGGGCCAAAAAAGTATTGAAAGAATATTTGCTTCGAGGGTATGCCGTAAATCAGCGTATTAATCAATTAGAAGATAAAGTAGTAGGGACGCACGGCTCGTGCGTCCGTGAGCCTGTTGCTCCTGCTCGGTCCCTGAGCCTGTCGACGTGTTGTTGACCGAAGGGAAAAAGGGCCCGAAAGGAACGACATCTTTTTACATCTTAATTTTTAATAGTTATGCTACCAAAACGAAAATCTCTTAGGGCAAAATTTCATGATTATTCAAATGGTGATTATTTTGTAACCATTTGTACTAGCAATAAGGAACATTATTTTGGAATGATAAACAAAGGAGAAATGTACTTGAGTATGATTGGTAAATATTGCAAAATTCAATTAGATAATATTACTAATCACTATCCTTATGCTTCAGTTCCATTGTATGTAATAATGCCTAATCATATTCATGCAATTATTAGCATCGATTTTGAATTGCGGACGCACGAGCCGTGCGTCCCTACATATTCGTTGTTGAGCAGAGTAGTAGCAGGTTTTAAAAGGTCTGTTACCATATTTGCCAATGAAAATAGAATAGAATTTGGTTGGCAATCTCGTTTTTATGATCATATAATCCGTGATGCTAAAGATAGAAATGAAATTGCAAATTACATAGAAGATAATATTACCCGTTGGGAATTACATATGTAACTCCAATTTGTTATGACATATTGTAGGGACGCACGGTTTGTGCGTCCGAGAGCCTGTTTAACGATTTAACGATTATGCGATTAAACGACAAACGACAAACGACGAGTGACAAAAAATCTTAAATAGGTGCAAAACTCAAATTTTTTCTGTAAGTTTGTATGTTAGTAAAACGATGTAAGTATGTCAGAAAGTTTAGTGCTTATTCCTACCTATAACGAAAAAGAGAATATAGAGGCCATAATCAGAGCGGTGTTTTCGCTGTCGGTTCCTTTTCATATTTTAGTAATAGACGATAATTCGCCCGATGGTACGGCTGCCATTGTGAAGGGACTGCAAAGCGAGTTTGCCGAATCGCTGTTTTTGTTGGAACGTGCGGGTAAACAAGGCTTGGGGCGCGCTTATATGGCAGGTTTTGAGTGGGCGTTAGCGCATAATTACGATTTAATATACGAAATGGATGCCGACTTTTCCCATAATCCCAATGATTTGGTGCGCTTGCGTCAGGCATGTTTGGATGGGGCAGATGTGGCGGTAGGCTCGCGCTATGTGTCGGGCGTAAATGTGGTAAACTGGCCCATGGGACGGGTGTTGATGTCTTATTTTGCGTCTAAATACGTCCGTTTCGTAACAGGATTGCCCGTGGCCGATACAACGGCAGGTTTTAAGTGCTACCGAAAAGAGGTGTTGCAAACCATCGAATTAGATAAAATTAGGTTTGTGGGCTATGCTTTCCAAATAGAAATGAAATTTACCGCATACAAGTGCGGATTTAAGGTAACCGAGGTTCCCATTATTTTTGTAAATCGAGAGTTAGGAACATCGAAAATGAGCGGAGGTATCTTTAGCGAAGCCCTACTTGGGGTGATTAAGTTAAAGTGGCGTTCGTGGTTCCGCAAATACCCTAAAAAAGTCTAAGGTCAAAAGTCTAAAGTCTAAGGTCGAAGATCAACTGTTGAAGGTTGACGAAACAAATAAACGGTTATTCGGGCACTTTAATATCTTTGGCGGCGCCTCGGTAAAGTTCAAGCAAACTTGACTCTACGCTCGGCTTGCACAAAGATTCGACAAGCTCTGTGACCGAATCACCGAATAACCAAATCACCAAATAACCAATGATTCTAATAGAAAACGCACATATAGTAAACGAAGGCCGCATCCAAAAAGGTGCGGTTTTGCTTAAAAACGATTCCATCGATAGCATTTTTAAAGGTGAAATACCTGCATCGGTGCGCGAAAAGGCGACCCAAGTGATTGATGCTTCGGATTGTTGGCTACTGCCGGGTGTGATAGACGACCACGTGCATTTTCGTGATCCGGGAATGACAGAAAAGGCCGATTTCTATACCGAGAGTAAGGCAGCTTTGGCAGGCGGTGTAACATCGGTGATGGATATGCCTAATACCAATCCTGCTACTATATCGCTCCAAGCATGGAACGATAAAATGTCTATGATTGGTAAAAAATCGTTGGTCAATTACAGCTGCTACCTTGGCGCTACCAACACCAATTTAGACGATGTATTGGCGGCAGACTCTTCGGCTGTTTGCGGTATTAAATTGTTTATAGGTTCTTCTACAGGCAATTTATTGGTAGATAGTGACGATGCCATAACAGCTATTTTTAGCAAGGTAAAAGCGTTGGTGGCAGTGCATGCCGAAGACAATGCCATCATTGCCGAAAATATTACCAAACTCAAAACCCAATATGGCGAAGATTTACCTGTATCGCTTCATCCGAAAATCCGTTCGCACGAAGCTTGCTTTAAATCGACTGCTTGGGCGGTAAATATGGCGCGTAAATACGGCACTCGCTTGCACGTTATGCACATTAGTACCGAAAAAGAATTGGCACTATTTGAGGATAAACCATTGGCAGAAAAATTGATTACGGCAGAAACTTGTCCGCAATACCTATTGTTTGATGCCTCCCATTTTGAGACCTTGGGTGCACGTATCAAATGCAATCCTGCTATAAAATTATCGGCCGATAAAAATGCCTTGCTAAAGGCAGTGGCTTCTAATAAAATAGATGTGATTGGTACCGATCATGCACCGCATTTGCTGTCACAAAAAGAGGGCAATGCGCTTACTGCTGTTTCGGGTATGCCCGGTATTCAGTATTCGTTACCGCTGATGCTTTCGCTTGCCAAACAAGGGGTGTTGAGTGTAGAGCAGGTGGTAGAAAAAATGTGTCACAATCCTGCCCGATTGTATCGCATAGAGAAACGTGGGTTTATACGTAAGGGCTATAAAGCCGACTTGGTAATTGTGCGTCGTAGCGACAAAAGAGAAATTACCGAACAAGACGTACTATCTAAATGCGGTTGGTCCCCTTACGAGGGCATGACGCTTCCCGTTTCGGTAGCCTATACCTTTATAAACGGTCGCCCTGTGTATGCTAATGGCATCATAGACGAAACCACCAAAGGCGAGGCGTTGAGGTTTGGATAAGGGAGATAAATCTACAAAAAAAACTGCACATTGTGCAGTTTTTTTTTTGTTCATGGGGTGTCTTTTAAAACCACATGTCTATGGTTTGTAGGGTTAGCTCGCCGTTAATGATGCCGCCAATAAGGGCAAGACCCAGCAGAAAAAGGCAAACAATGATTAAAATAGCTATAAACAATGCAAATAGCATAACAAGGGCAAAGGCAATTTTTAAAAATACACCCAAACAACCATAGTTGTTGGTGGGGGTTGGTTCTGCATAAGTACCATCTATAGCTGTAACGTTTTCTTTGGGAATGATAGCCCACATAATGGCATAAATAACAGGAATAAATCCACCTGTTACAAAAAACAAAACAACCCAGCCTAACCTAATCAATGTGATATCTATGTTTAAATAGTTGCCTAAACCACTGGATATGCCTCCCAATAAACGGTTGTTAGGATCACGGTATAATTTCTTTTCCATATTGTAATACTTTAATAAGTTAAAACTGATGCGTCCATTCGGTTCCTTCCCACAATTGGTAGGAGCGTAGGGCTTGGTACACAAACATTTCCCATCCGTTACGAATGGTAGCCCCTTTCATTTCTGCTTGCTGCAAAAATAGGGTGCGAATGGGGTTGTAAATTAAATCGAACACCAAATGCTTGTCCGTAATAAGCTCGTAGGGAATGTTGGGGCATTCTTTGGTATGTGGATAGGTGCCCACTGGAGTGGTGTTGATAATAATGGTGTATGCTTGCATTACCTCCGGAGTAATGTCTTGGTATGAAAACTGTCCCTCTTTAGGAGTACGCGAAGCCAACTTGTAGCCAATGCCCAATTGTTCCAATGCATATACAATGCCCTTGGATGCTCCGCCTGTTCCTAATACCAACGCTTGGGTATGCCATGGTTTTAGCAAGGGTCGCAAAGAACGTGTAAAGCCATACCAATCGCTGTTGTATCCGATTAGATAAGGTTTCCCATCTCTTTCTTCTACCTTAACAACATTGACAGCTCCAATGGCCATCGCATTGGCATCAATCTCGTTTAAGTAAGGCATGACCGCCTGTTTATAGGGTATGGTAACATTAAAACCCCGCATCAACGGATAATCGGCGATAATGCAAGGAAACTGCTCTATGTTGGCAATATCAAAGGCAAGGTATTGAGACGAAATGCCTTTTTGTGCAAATTTTTCGTTGAAAAATGCAGGCGAATAGGAGTGTACCAACGGGTGTCCTATAATGCCGTATTGCTTGGTGATTATTTTTTTTGTCGTTGGCATATTTTTTTAATGATATAGTAAACAATGATAAGGCCCAACAATGCTAAAATGGCAATAGATAGCTCGTGGCTATATGCATCGATAAGGTCTTGTTGCCCTTGGGCTATGTAACCCAACAGTGCTAACACGCAGTTCCAAAGTCCGGCTCCAATGACCGTACAGAGCGTAAAGTGCAGCAAATTCATGCGTGCCAATCCGGCAGGAATGGAAATAAGCTGTCTTACAGCAGGTATCAATCGTCCAACAAGGGTCGACGTTTTGCCGTGTTTGACAAAATAATCTTCTGCTACTACTATTTTTTCTTTGCTTAACAAACAAAGTTTACCCAACTTGCTTTCGGCAAATTTGTAAACAATGGGTCTGCCTAACCAAAATGCCAAAAAGTAGTTGATGTAGGCTCCAATCAGTGCACCTAATGTACCAAATGCCACTACTAAGAAGATATTTAGGTTAGATTCCGGCTTGCTGGCTATGTAAGCAGCCGGCGGAATAACCACTTCTGAAGGGAAAGGAATAAACGAACTTTCTATCGCCATTAGGGCAGTTATGGTGTAGTAGTTCGTGTTTTCTTCGTACCACTTTTCTACTACCTGTATTAGGCTCGGTTCTGCTTCTTTGGATGTGGGAACAACGGCTGTTGCATGTACCAACGATGCCATGCTGCACAGTAAAATAATAGCGAGGTGTTTTTTCATGTTATAAATTGTCTGATAAATCTAAATAATCTTTGGATGCAGGAAAATTATCAACAAACAACCTAATGGATTCGGGTGCTTTCTGAACGGCAATCTCAATGTGTTTCTTTGCCTGTTGTGTGTTGTTTAGTGCTTGGTATATAATGGCAATGTGTAGGTCTAAAAAAGGAAAATAAGGATCAATTCTTTCTACCTCAAACATAGCCTGTAAACTCTTGTCGTATGCCTCTTGAAATAGGTATAGGTTGCTTAACCATGCCCATCTGGTGGGTAGAGGCTCTGTTTCGATGGCCTGTTGTATATAGTCAATGGCGGTATCGATATGGTTTAGCTCATGGTGTATCTTGGATAAAAACGTAAGTGCGATGGCTTTGTTTTTACTGGAGAGAATGCTCTCAAATACAGCAATGGCACTGTCCCATTTTTTAAAATGAAAGTAGGTGGTGCCCAATTCGGTGAGCACATCTGTATGATTGGGATGCTTTTTAAGTAGCAAAGTGCATCTATCTATGGCTTGTTGGTAACGATTTAAATGCCTTTCGCATATCACCATGTTGAGCTGAATAAGCAGCTGATCGGGGTAGAGCCGATTGCAATTTTCTAAGCAAGAAAACGCACGCTCAAAGGCATCGTTTTCGAGGTGTAACAGTGCAAAATTGTACCAAGCATCAAAGTAATCCTCGTCAATATGGATGGCATAGCTATAAGCATTTTCTGCTTCTATAGGCATGCCCATCTCGGCGTATGTTGTGCCCAACCGTACCCACGAAGTGGCATCGTACGGATTCAGCTCAATTAATTTTTTTAGGGCTTTAATGGCTAATTTAGGTTTGTTGATCTGAAAGTACGAATGGCAGAGCAAGTTCCATGCGGCACTGTCGTTGGGAGTATCTTCGCATGCCTTTTGGCAACACTTGTTTGCCAAAATGGGCAAATCGGCATCGTTGTAAAGTTGTGCCATATCAATATACGGCGAATACCGAAATTTAATGGGTAGTTGCATGGCTTGGTTCATGGCTCTGGTGGCATTGCCCAACTCTTTACGCTTTAGGCAAATCTCTGCCTTGAGCAGGTAGGTGTCGTACATGTGCAGGTAAAAGTTAGACGACAACTTTTTGGTGGTTTGCTGTACGATGCGCCTATTTATTTGAATGGCACGCAAAATGATTGTTTTGGCATCGTCCAACTTGCCAAGTTCCATGTAACTTCTTGCCATGTGATAGTAGAGGGGAGGATAATGTTGGTGAAAATCCAATCCTTGTTGCGATGCTTTTAATGCTTTTTGCAATTGAGCCATACGGACATAATGCTCGCAGATGATATCAAATTCTTCTGCTTCGTAGTAGGCATTGGGCGTGGTTTCGTATCGTTTTACCAATGCGAGAGTGGCTTTGTCGGAATGACTGGTAGGCATGGCGTGTTACGGCTTTTTTTCGTCGGTTGGAAACTCGTTTTGGTCGATGATAAAATGTTGGTAGTAGGAGACAATAAGGGTGGTAATAGGCAACGCAATGATCATGCCCAAAACGCCCATTAGCGATCCCCAAATAGACAACGAGAGTAAAATAATGGCAGGATGTAGTCCGGTAGCTCCTCCCATGATTTTCGGTGTTAGCAATAAGTCTAATATCAATTGATTGACAATAAATACCACCACGATAAAGGCAGCAGTCCACCAAAAATCTTGTCCACCTTGTGCCGATTGCATGAGTGCAACACACAACGGAGGAATAATGCCTAATGAGTGCATGTAAGGAATCATGTTGAGCAATCCTACCAATAATCCCATAAAAATGGCCATAGGCAAATCTAAAATGCTAAATCCGATGGCAAACAAAATGCCTAAGATGGTCGATATAAGTGCCTGTTTACGGAAATAGGTGTCCATTTTTTCGATTAAATCGTTGACCAATTGGTTGGTAAACGAGCGGTACTTTTGTGGAATAAATTTTTGCCAATTGTCGGAGAGCTCATCAAAGTCCATCAAGATAAAGAACAAGTACAGACAGAAAATAAAGACAACGACCAATCCGGTAATGTATTGAAGCGAAACCGATACCACATCGAATGCTTTGGGAATGATTGTTTTAATCGCATTCATCAATTGTTGTGCATTGAGCCAATCGTCAATATTGATTTTGTAGAAAGTTTCTGCAAAGAATGCTTGTAGAAAGGGAGGTAGATTGGCTTTTTGCTCCAAGGCAATATAGTTGCTTACTAATTCTTTCATCTCCATTATTTCGTTGGTAATGCTGGAGGTGGCAAAAACGACAATGCTACTAACAATGCCTATGATGAGTAAAAAGAGCAGCAAAACAGCTAAGCCCCTTTTTTTAATTTTAAGATGCCTTTGAAAAAAGTGAACAAACGGATTGAGCATGTAGGCGATAAGCCATGCTGCTGCAAAAGGAAGCAAAACATCGCTTAAACGTTGAGTGAGTAGTATCAATCCTGCCATAAGCAGAATGCTTCCTACCATCCTCACGGTTCTGTCAAAGGTAAATGGTTGCTTGTTCATTTGGGCAATCGTTTAAAAAATATTACTTTTGCAAATGTATAAAAAAAGCAACAAGAAAAGGTTAGTCGTTAATATATTTTATGGATATGATGGCAAATATACAAGAGTTACTTTCCGAAATAGATAGCATGCAAGAGCAATTGACCCTTATGAAGCAGCATTTGGCTTTGATCGATGCCACTATGCAAGCCGAGAGGGCAGAACTGCAAGCCAGCAAATTACGTGTAAAGCAGTTGGAGATGGTAGTGGGAAGTAAAGTCGAAGGTCAAAAGTCAAAAGTCGAAAGTCAGTGCAAGGTGAGCGCAGAAGGCAAACGCAGTTTGGATTATGCCGAGCCGCAGCCTGACTTCATGAGCGGAGCGAATAAAGTCGAAGGTCAGTTGTGTGTAGGCGATGATTTGTTGCATCAAGGAGCCGAAGAATTGCCTAAACGCCCAAATAACTCCACAGATCAACAACTAAAGACCGACTCGCCGACTCAACAAATTTCCGAATCTCCGTCCAGAGATGCTCGTATCATTACCGATTTGCGCAAGGCAATTGGGTTAAACGATCGTTTTCGTTTAAAACACGATTTGTTTGACAATAATGAGATGCTGCTATTTGAAACCATTGATGCACTTAATGCCATGAACTCGTTGGCAGAAGCCGATGCCTATCTTAAGCAACATTTTGAATGGAAGGCGGACGATGCTACCGTGGTGTATTTTTACGAAATATTGGAGCGAAAATTTTTCCGACCATGAAACTATACATAGTGCCCACTCCCGTGGGTAATTTAGAAGACATGACTTTTAGGGCCATTAAGGTGCTAAAAGAGGTGGATTTTATCTTAGCAGAGGATACGCGTACCTCGGGTATATTGCTCAAACATTTTGGCATAGAAAACCGCTTGATGGCGCACCATAAATTCAATGAGCATCAATCGGTGGCAGGGGTGATAGCTCTGCTAAAACAAGGCAAGACGGGGGCTGTTATTTCGGATGCGGGTACACCCGGTTTGTCCGATCCCGGTTTTTTAATTGTGCGTGCTTGCGTAGCAGAAGGTATAGAGGTAGAATGCTTGCCGGGTGCCACCGCAGCTATCCCGGCGTTGGTCAATTCGGGACTCCCCATGGACCGATTTAGCTTCGAAGGGTTTTTACCACCCAAAAAAGGCAGGCAAACCCGTTTGCAACAGCTCTCAGACGAGCCCCGCACCATGATTTTTTACGAATCGCCGTACAGGGTGGTAAAAACCCTGCAACAACTCGCAGAGTTGTTGGGTGGCACCCGCCAAGCGTCCGTGTCGCGCGAGATTTCTAAAATTCACAACGAAACGGTTCGTGGTACTTTAGACGAATTGATACTTCATTTTACCCAACACGAACCCAAAGGCGAGTTTGTGATGGTAGTGGCAGGTAAACAGTAAGTATGAAGGCACGTTTACAAAGATGGCAATGGGGTAAGGTGGGATTGGTCAAAAATTCTGCCAAGTTGTTAAGTGCCAATGTGGTTGCACAAGCCATAGGATTGGCGGTGTATCCCATACTTACCCGCTTGTACAGTCCCGACGATTTTGGATTGCTTAACCTGTTCTTGAGCATTGCCGGCGTACTGCTGCTTTTTGCTACCGGACAATACCATTGCTCCATTGTATTGCCCGCTACCTTGCAACAAGGCAAAGCATGCTTTCAGGTAGGTATGCTGTTCAATATAGTGGTTGTTGCGTTGTGTGCAATTTCCCTGCTGTTTGCACCGCAAATAGCCGATTTATTTAACACTCCTAAGTTGGCAGAGTGGTATTTTTTACTGCCTTTTTATGTCTTTTCCATGTCGCTTTGGCACCTGCTTAACTACTGGTTGGTGCGCCAAAAAATGTTTGCTCATATCAGTCTGTATCAAGTCTTGCAAAGTGTATTGAATGCAGGGCAAAAAGTGTTGTATGGCTCGTTTGGTTTTTTGCATGGTGGGCTGTTGGTCTCGGTGGTAGTGGCGCCTTATATCGCATTGTCTGCCATTGTAGCAGCATCGTATAGCTCTATTAAAGAGCTGTTTGTGGTGGATAAAAAACAATGTGTTGCCATGGCACGCGCCTATCGAAAGTTTCCGCAGTACACCCTGCCCAAAGCGTTGCTCAATTACCTAAGCAATAATTTGCCCATTTTGCTATTGGTGCCTTTTTTTGGACTGACAGAAGTAGGCTATTTCGGAATGGCGATAGCGTTGGCACATACCCCCATCAATCAGGTATGTGCTTCGCTCTATCAGGTGCTCTATCAATATACCGCAGACAAAGTCAATCAGAAAGCCTCTATCGGTCCGTTCTTTAAAAAGATGATAGTGCTGGCAGGGATGGGTATAGTGGTGGTATTTACAGTGTTGTATTTCTTGGTGCCATCGCTTGTTACATGGTTGCTGGGGGCAGAGTGGGCTGTCGCAGGTACGTATGTGCAAATAATCCTTCCTTGGTTGGCGGTGGTATGTATTTATTCTACCATCGATTTCGTAATCGATGTGTTTGGCAAGCAAGATAAGCAGTTTTACTTTGAAGGAGTGCTTTTGGTACTTCGAATAGCTGGCTTGGCATGGGGTATTTATAGGCAAGATTTTATGTGGGCAGTCTTGTGCTTCTCAATGGCAAGTGCTTTTTTACGTTTGGTGTATGTGGGCTACCAATGTTCGCTTATCAAAAAATATGAAAAAGAGCGTGCCAATTCTTAATATTCCTTTTGCTGGTAGCTTGTTTGCGTCTTTTTTTTGCTTTTCCATCGAATTGTAGTATATTTGCCCTAAATCTAAAAAGTACAGTATGAAATTATTGGTAAAAACGGCCGGCGTACTCGTGGTTATGTTGGCATTGATGTGTTCTTGCGACTTTGAGACACAAGCGTACAAGAACTTAAGAATGCAAAAAGATTCTATCCAAGCGTTGCAACAGTCACAATTGTTGGAATTGGAAAACTATTTGGATTTAATCAATGAGGTAGATTCTGGTTTTGAAGCTATCAGAGAATCGCAAAACATCCTTACTTTTGCGTCTTACGACAACGAAAACCCTTCGGAAAATATGCGTCAAAAAGTGGCGGATAATTTATACATGATCAATAATCTATTGGCAGAAAATCAGTCTAAGATTGCCGAATTAGAAGAAAAATTGCAAAGCAGCGATCTAAAATCGACCAAATTGCAACGCATGGTTAATAAATTGACCGCCGATTTGAAAAAGAAAAATGCAGAAGTAGTCGAGCTGCGCGAGCTATTAGTAAGCAAAAATTACCAAATAGATAGCTTGATGGTTATCTTTAGAATGGCACAAGATCGCGAAACGGCTTTGATTGCCAAAACAAACGAACAAGACAGCATAATGAGTGTTCAAGATGCACAGTTGCATCGTGCATACTTTTTTGTAGGAAATCGTAAAGCTTTGCGTGCCAACGATATCAATGTAAAAGATCGCGATGCGGGCTATCGCACCGAATTGTTTACACCTGTAGATGTGCGTGTGTTTGATCGTTTGGAAACCGGTGCTAAATCGGCAAAAATCTTAACCAAACACCCCGAATCGTCGTATGAGTTGCAACGTCAATCGGACAAAACATACGTGTTGATTATCAAAAATGCAGCCGACTTTTGGAGTGCATCACGCTATTTGATTGTCCAAACACGCTAAGCAGAAGGCGTAATGGGGTATCGCTACTTGTTTTTTGATTTGGATAATACCTTGTGGGATTTTGACGCCAATGCCAAGTATGCCCTGCAGGTGTTGTTCGAAAAGTATAAATTAAGCAGTTCGTATCCCGATTTTGATACTTATTATCGGCTGTATAGCGAGAATAATGCCCGTTTGTGGCAGCTATATGGATCCGGGAAAATAACCAAAGAGGCTTTGAATGAAGCACGTTTTGCCTATCCATTACGTGCCTTTGATGCCTCTTTGTTGCCTATTGCCCCTTTGATGCAGGAGGATTATTTGCCTCTTTTGGCAAGGCAAACGCGCTTAAAACCATACTGCATAGAGGTACTTGATAAGCTGAAGACGAGGCGTTACAAAATGTACATTATTTCCAATGGTTTTGTAGAAATTCAGCAGCTTAAGTTGCAGCGGTCGGGCTTGTTACCGTATTTTGAGCGATGCTATTTTTCGGAACATATAGGGGCACATAAGCCTGCTAAGGTATTTTTTGATTATGCCATTAAATCATCCAATGCGTTAAAAAAGCAAAGTTTAGTTATTGGCGATAACTTTGAAGCAGATATAGTGGGAGCAAAAAATGCCGGTATCGATCAAGTGTATTTTAATCCCAATCCATCGCCCGAACCATTGCCCTTTACGCCCAAATTTCATATTAAAAATTTGAGAGAGTTGGTGAAAATTTTGGATGAATCGTTTAATCGTTGACGTATTGATGAACGAATGTGAATAATCGTTAAATCGTTTAATCGCATAAACGCATAAAAACCAACTCACCAACTCACCAACTCACCAACTCACCGGAGCGAAGCGACTATATGATAGACACTCACACCCATATTTACGACGAAGCCTTTGCAGATGATGCAGATTTGATTGTTTCGCGCGCCTTAGAAGCTGGTGTAACGCACGTTATATTGCCTAATGTGGATGCTTCTACGGTTGATAAAATGCGTGCTTTTGCACATAAGTATCCTACCTTTTGTTCGATGATGATGGGTATTCATCCTACCGAAATTGGCGAAAACTATCAAACGGAGTTGGCGGTTTTTGATGCAGAAATACAAAAAAGAGCCGATGATTATGTGGCGATAGGCGAAATTGGTTTGGATTTATACTGGGACAAGACCTATTTGGAACAACAAAAACGGGCGTTTGAGTATCAAGTCGATGTTGCTATTCAACTCGATAAACCTATTTGCATTCATAGTAGAGAGGCTTTTCATGAGATTGTAGATAGTCTTAAAAAGTTTTCCTCTGCCAAATTGAGGGGTGTTTTTCATTGCTTTACAGGTACGCCCGAAATGGCAGTGCAGATAGCCCGATTAGGTGATTTTTACTATGGTATAGGCGGTCCTGCCACTTATAAAAATGCACGGTTTATCGACCAAATGCCCCAAATACCACTTTCGCGTATTCTGTTAGAAACAGACGCTCCTTATCTTCCTCCTGTGCCACATAGAGGCAAACGCAACGAACCTTCCTACGTTGTTTATGTGGCACAAAAATTGGCGCAGGTATATAATATCTCGCTCTCTGAATTGGAAAAACAGGTGAATCAAAATGTTAAAACCTTGTTTTTCGCGCATCATAGTAATATTTTTTAAGATTTTCTTTTGTTAGTTGGCGTACTTTTCGTATCTTGCACTCGTTTTTAGTGTCTTGTGCACAGTTGTAAGGAGAGATGCTCGAGTGGTTGAAGAGGCACGCCTGGAAAGCGTGTATACGCCTAAAGCGTATCGCGGGTTCGAATCCCGCTTTCTCCGCCATCAAGCGCAAGTGCAAGTCGAGACTTAACATTCGAAGGTCGCCTAAACGATTTATCGATTCGTCAATTTATTAACAAACATATTAATTTTAAAAACAGAAACATGAAAAAGTTATTCGCAATGCTAGCAATTATGGCTAGTGTAAGTTTTATGAGTGTTTATGCACAAGACGAAGTAGCTCCTATTTCAGAAGAGGCTGTAGCTACCGAACAAGTAGCTGAAGAAGCTGCTGCTCCAGCAGAAGAAGCTGTAGCTGTAGAAGAAGTGGCTGCTGTCGAAGAACAAGGTGGTATTCACCAAGCTCTTAAAACCAAATTTATCGAAGGTGGTGCAGGCTTTATGAGTACTGTAGCTTTGTGTTTGATTTTAGGTTTGGCTATCGCTATCGAACGTATTATTTACCTAAGCTTGGCAACTTCTAACTCTAAAAAATTGTTGGCAACTGTAGAAGAAACTTTGGAAAAAGACGGTCTTGAAGCTGCTAAAGAAGTTTGCCGTAATACACGTGGTCCTGTTGCCTCTATCTTCTATCAAGGTTTGTTGCACATGGACGAAGGTTTGGATGTGGCAGAAAAATCAATCATTGCTTACGGAAGCGTACAATCAGGCTTGATGGAAAAGAACTTGAGCTGGATTGGTTTGTTTATCGGTTTGTGTCCTAACTTCGGGTTTATGGGTACTGTAATCGGTATGATCGAAGCATTTGACCGTATTCAACAAGCTGGTGATATGTCGGCTACCATCGTAGCAGGTGGTATTAAAGTAGCTCTTATTACTACCGTGTTTGGTCTAATCGGTGCTATTATCCTTCAAATTTTCTATAACTTTATCTTGGCTCGTATCGAAGCTGTAGTTGCTGACATGGAAGATTCTTCTATCACCATGTTGGACATCCTTACCAAAAATCAACTAAAAAAATAATCACAGTAATCAGTAGGAGATTTGATTATGTTAAAGAATTTATCACGCATTGTACTATACGTACTATGTGCCATTACAATAGTGATTACGGCACTTTTCTTCTTAGGAGGTGACGTAGATCCGAATGCTGATTATGTAGAGCCGGTTTACACCAACGCCATGATTGGTATGATGTATACTTGCTTCTTCTTGACAGCATTTTTGGCAGTCGTGTCTGCTGTATGGCAATTTATTATCAAATTACAATCCAATAAAAACTCGGCTATTAAAACCGTTGTTTCTATAGGTCTTACTGTTTTGGTGTTGGTAGTTAGCTATTTTGTATCTTCTGGCGAATCGATTACCTTGCTGGGTACGGGCGAAGTGGTGGACGAGCAAACTATCAGAACAGTTGATATGATGATTTACACTATCTACACAATGGTTGGCGCAGCCATCCTACTAATGATCTTTGGACCTTTGGCTAAAAAAATAAAATAATATCACTATGGGAAAGCAAAAACGTGAAGTTCCTGAGTTAAATTCAAGTTCTACGGCGGATATCGCATTCTTGTTGTTGGTATTCTTTTTGATGACAACCTCAATGGCTGTTAACAAAGGTTTGGCGCGTCGTTTGCCTCCTCCTGTTCCTGCAGAGCAAAAAACAGAAGATTTAAAGGTAAAAGAGCGTAACGTATTCGTGGTGCTAATCAATAGCGAAGACCAATTGTTGGTTCGTGGCGAATATACCGAGTTGGCAGACTTGAAAGAAAAAGCCAAAGAATTTATTAAAAACACAGGTGACGATCCAAATATGCCCGAAAAAGAACCCATGGACGTAGAATATTTTGGCACCGTTTTGGTAACAAAAAATCACGTTATATCGTTGCAAAACGACCGTGGAACTTCTTATGCGGCATATATCAATGTGCAAAACGAATTGGTGGCTGCTTACAACGAGTTGCGTAATGATTTAGCGAAAGCTAAGTTTGCTAAAAATTACGACGATTTGGATGTAGAACAGCAAAAGGCCATCCAAAAAATTTATCCGCAAAAGATATCGGAAGCAGAACCTAAAAACTATGGAGGGAAAAAATAATGGGAAGATTTAGATCCAACTCATCCTCGTCTGGTACTCCTAAAATCAGTACCGCATCTTTGCCCGACATCGTGTTTATGTTGCTATTCTTCTTTATGATTGCAACAACCATGAAAGAGGTAGACTTTAAAGTAGGTATCAATGCCCCCGAGGCGACAGAACTTACCAAATTGGAAAAGAAAACCTTGGTGCGTTTTATCTATGTGGGTGTTCCGACCTTCCAATATCGAGCACAATACGGTACAGAGCCTCGTATTCAGTTGGACGATGCTTTTGCAGAAGTATCGCAAATTGAAAATTACGTGGTTTCAGAACGTTCGTCAATGCCCGAGCACGAACAAGACTTGATGACTATTTCTTTAAAAGTTGACAAGGATTGTAAAATGGGTATCGTTACCGATATTAAGCAGGCACTACGTAGAGCGTATGCCTTGAAACTAAACTATGCAGCCGTTCAACGTGCTAATGCACAATATTAAGATTGTATAGTATTCTCTATTCTACATAAAGAGAGGCTGGATCAAATTTATTTGACCCAGCCTCTTTATAATTAGGTTGCTTTATATAACATTTTTATGCGTTTTTTAGCTTCTTTTTTTACTCTTATTGCATTTTGTAGCACAGTGTTGGCAGGTAGCTTAACTTTGCAGCAACCTCTTGATTTGCCCATTGCTTTGAGTGCAAGTTTTGGAGAGTTGCGTCCCAATCATTTTCATGCAGGGTTAGATATGAAAACCGATCAACAATGTGGTTTCCCGGTGCGAAGTGTGGCAGATGGCTATGTATCTCGAATTAAAATAGCACAATTTGGCTACGGAAATTGTTTGTACGTTACACATCCACAGGGTATTACTACTGTTTATGCGCATTTGAATGCATTTAATGACAGTATAACTGCATGGGTACGCTCGTACCAATATGCACACCAAACCTTTCAAATGGATGTACAGTTGCCCGATAGTATTTTGCCCGTTAAAAAGGGGGAACAAATTGCACTAAGCGGCAATACGGGGTCGTCGGGTGGTCCTCACTTACATTTCGAAGTGCGAGATACAAAAACAGAAGCGGCAAAAGATCCACAGGATTATTTTCCTGTGTACGATACGGTACGCCCTAAGTTTAAAAAGCTGGGTATTCGACCCATAGAAGGCCAAGGAATGGTGGCAGGAAAGTGTGCTTTCCAATCGTACAATACGTGGCAAGAAACGGCAGGAAACTATCGTGCAAAAGCGGTTGAGGCATGGGGGAAAATAGGTTTGGAAGTAATGGCGTTCGATTATATGAACGGACAAAATAACTTTTACGGTCTAAAAAAACTATCGGTGGTAGTAGACAGTGTATTGTGCTTCTCTTATGTTATCAATGGCTTTTCTTTTGATGATGATAGGGCTATTAACGCCTTTATCGATTACGAACAATGGGTTAAAACGCGCAATGTATACATGTGTGCTTATATGCCACAATACCAACCACTACCTTTGTTCTCGTGCTTAAATGATGGCTATCTGACTATTGATCAAGAGCGTGATTACCACATAGAGATGATTGCTTCCGATTATGCTGGTAATCAATCGATGCTTAGTTTTGTGATCAAAGGTAAACCCATGCAAGCTCCCTTGATGTGTGCCCATACCGGCGAAGAGTGGGATGCTCACCTAATGAATTACTTTCAACAAGACGATTTGGAATTGCTTGTGCCGAGGGGAGCTTTGTACAACGATATGTATTTTCGTTATGCTCAAACGTACGATTCTACGTTAGCAACGGTTGTATTTTCGTTGCACGACAATACGGTTCCTTTGCACAAAAATGTATTGCTGTCTGTGCCCATTGTTAGCGATACATTGACCAATAAGCAATCGTACTATTTGGCGTATAAAAATACGTATGGCAAATGGAATTATGTATCCTCCTTTTATCGTGATGGCGAGATGATGGCTCAAGTAAATAAATTGGGCGATTATGCCGTTATGGTAGATACCATAGCTCCTACTATTCAGCTTCTTTCTAAGTCGAAACATAAGGTTACCCTACGTATCGGCGATAAGCAAACCGACATTGGCTCGTACAACGGGTACATTGACGATGAATGGGTACTGTTTAGCATTGATGCAAAAAATAGGATTACCTATTTGTACGATTCCGATAGAATTAAGGCAGGCAAACATCGCCTACGTGTAGAAGTAACGGACAGATGTGGTAATAAGTCTACTTACGAGACAGATGTTCACTTTTGACAAACAAGAGTAGTCTGTGTTATAGTTCGACATATACATTGCCTACTTGCCCGCCCAATGGAGGGTTGAGTTTGCATAGCTTTACGTGAATGCTTTGCATTTCGGGATAGGCGGCTTTGATGGCTTGTTTGATGCGCCATGCTACATGCTCGATAAGATGTGATGATTTTTGCATTTCTTGCTGTACCAATTGGTAGACATCCAAATAGCTGATAGCGTCCTCGATGCTGTCGCTTTCAATGGCTGTAGTGGCATCGTACGTAAATGTAAGTGTAACGCTAAAGTGTGTGCCTACACGTTGTTCTTGTTCAAAGCAACCGTGGTGTGCGTAAAATTGCATATTCTCAATGGTTATTGTAGCCATAGTGTGGTAGAGTTTGTAGGTGTGTGGTTACAAAGTTATATAAATTGTGATAAATCAACAATAAAAAGGGTAGCTTTCGTATTTTTGTTGTATCTTCGTGAGTATAAACGAAAAAATGGAATAAAATGAAACTATTAGATGGCAAAGTGGCTTTGATTACCGGTGGTACGCGTGGTATAGGCAAATCGATTGTAATGGCCTACGCAGCGCATGGCGCGGCTATTGCATTTACGTATATGCAGTCAGCACAGATGGCTTCGCAGATAGAAGAGGAATTGGCACAATTGGGCGTAAAGGTAAAATCGTATGCTTCTGATGCCTCTAATTTTGAGGCTTCCGAAAAATTAGTGCAACAAATGGTGGCTGACTTTGGCAAAATAGATATTTTGGTTAATAATGCGGGTATCACACGTGATGGTCTATTGATGCGAATGAACGAACAGCAATGGGACGATGTCATGGCAGTCAATCTAAAATCGGCCTTTAATATGTCGCGCAGTGTTGCCCCCCTTATGATGAAACAACGTAGTGGCTCTATTATCAATATATCTTCGGTGGTAGGTTTGATGGGCAATATAGGACAAGCTAACTATTCGGCGTCCAAGGCAGGTATGATAGGACTTACCAAATCGGTGGCAAAAGAGTTGGGTGCGAGGGGTATTCGTTGCAATGCAATTGCACCCGGATTTATCGAAACCGAAATGACCGATAATGCTTCGCAGGCATCTCGAAGATTATGGTTGGAAATGGTACCCATGCGCAGGGGAGGACGCCCTGAAGAGGTGGCAAATGTTGCTGTCTTCTTGGCTTCTGATATGGCATCGTACGTAAGCGGACAGGTAGTTAGCTGTTGCGGTGGCTTGCTATCTTGATAGCCTATTCACATAATGTAAAAGCATCGGCGTGTTTCCACACCGGTGCTTTTTCGCGCATACTCTCCAATGGGTATTTTTGGATGGTAATGGTTTTTATTTCTTCTTGGTAATCGGTTAATCGATCGATAACACGACCTCTGTAATCGATTAGTTGCGATCCTCCTATGTATTGCAAGTGGTTGCCATCTTTGCCAATGCGGTTGCAGGCGCATACGTAGGCTTGGTTCTCGATGGCGCGAGCTACCAATAGATGTTCAAAAATGGATTGTCGGTTAGTAGGCCATTCGGCGACTACAATGAGCAGATCGTAGCGCAAGTTGGTATTGCGTAGCCACACAGGGAAACGCAAGTCGTAGCAAATACAGGGGGCTATATTCCAACCCATGTACGAAACAATGGGAAAGGTATTGCCTGCTGTAAAGTGGGTTTCTTCTCCTCCAAAAAACAGGTGTCTTTTGTCGTAAAAAGTGGTATCTCCATTGGGAAGTGTAAAAAATCCTCTATTATAGTAATGTCCGTCTTGGGTGGCAATAAAGCTGCCTACAAAAGCACATTGGTATTGCTTTGCCCATGCCTTAACCTTGTTGAGGGTAGGCCCTTCGTTGGGTTCTGCCAATAGTGGGGCATTACTGCTAAATGCCGTCGAAAACATTTCCGGCAGTACTACTATATCGGTGTCGTCCAAAGAGGATAGCAACGATTCAAAATGCAATAAGTTAGCGTGTGTATCTTCCCAAATAATGTCTGCTTGCACCAAACTGATGCGCAACGATTCTTTTTCTTTCATGCGTCTAACCCTGTGGTAAATAGGTGGGGATATTTGCCTTGGCTGCCTTCAAAGATGCGTTTAAATTGGATGTAGTCTTCTTCTTCGTTGTCAGTAGGAATAAATAAATCCTTGATAATAAACTCTTTCTTTGCATAGTCCATGACCAATGGCAATATAGGGACTGCTGCCTTCTTGGCAATGTAGTAGAACCCTTTTTTCCAGTCGGCGTTTCTTTTGCGTGTACCTTCTGGAGAGAGGACCAAATGAAGGCTTTCGGCTTTTTTGAACTCTTGTGCCAATCGGTCGGTCATGGAAGTGCTTTTGCTGCGGCATACAGGAACAGCACCTTGTCGCTTGAGCCACCATCCAATGCCCCATGTATTGACCCATTCTTCTTTGATAAGAAAGGACATTTTAAAACCAATGGCAGATGCGGCCAACTTTCCCCAAATAAAATCCCAATTGGAGGTATGGGGGGCAAAACACACAACCATCTTTGGTACTGTGGGAACATCCCCCACAATTTTCCATCCCCATAGTTTGAGGATGTATTGACTAATTTTTTGCATGCGATTATTTGCTAAGAGCTTCTATTTCTTTTCCGATAGAAAGCACATCTTGCAAGAGATCTTCTCCTAATTTTTTGTAGTATGCTTTAACCAATTGGGGGTTGTTTTTGCCATTGTAATGACCGGCACGTTGTGTAAACTCGTAGCTGTTTTTAACTATTTTGCTAATCAACTGATTGGCTTTCTCTTGGTCACATTTTGGGCAAATGCAGCTAATGGTAAAACACTCGGTAAGTAACTCGGAATACAAATAAGCAATGTCTTTCTTTAAATCTCTTCTGCTAGCCATAGTAATTATTATTGGTTTGTCGATTTGTTTATTCGATGATTTGTAGGATAGTTGCATCTGTACATCCTTGCCTCTATGAATAAACGCATTAACAGGTTTATGGGTTAAAGATACTAAATTTATTGTGTGAAACAAAATGTAATGTTTATTTTTGCACGAGTAAAAAAACAAAAGGTAGGTTTATGCTTAGAAAAATTGTCATATTTCTGACGAGTCTCTTGTCGTTAATAGGGGTGGTCTCTTGTACAGAAGATACGATCAATGTCGATGACAATTTTCGATTGGTATTTTCGAACGATACGATTCGATTCGATACCATATTTACCGATATGGGTTCTGCAACCTTAAAGCTTAAGGTATACAATCAGTCCAACCAAAAAGCGCATATCAAGCAGCTACGTCTGATTAATGCCACCTACTTTCACATCAATGTATCCGGGATACAATCGGATGATATGCAGGATGTTTACCTCAATGCTAACGACAGTATGTTGATTTTTGTGCAGGTAAAACTCGATCCTACCGAACAAACCCTTCCTTTTGTTGTAAGAGACTCCATCATGTTTTCGCTCAACGAGCATCGGCAGATGGTGCAGTTAGAAGCATACGGTCAAAATGCGGTTCGTTTGCGTGCTCATAAAATAACTGCCGATACGCAGTTTACTGCCGAACTTCCCTACCTCATAGAAGATACACTTTGGGTAAACAAGGGAGCTACGCTTACCTTACAAGAAGGTACTCGGCTTTTCTTTAGAAAAGGGGCTGTACTTTATGTAGAGGGAAGACTATTGTCGTTGGGTACCCAACAGCGTTGGGTGCAGCTAAGGGGCGATAGGAGTGATTACATGAATACCATTCCGCCATTATCGTACGATTTGTGCTCCGGACAATGGGGCGGTGTTGTGTTGGCAACCGGTAGCTTTGATAATCAGATTACCTATACCGATATACGAAACGGTAATTTTGGCATTCGAATAGATAGCACTACCACGCAACAGACAGTGTTGACCATTCGCAATGCGCAGTTGCGCAATGTGTTGGGCGATTTGCTACAAGCTACCAATGCTAAGGTGCACGTAAGCAATTCGTTGTTATGTAATACAGGAGGCTTTGTCGTTAATGTATGTGGTGGTGCATATACGTGGAAACATTGTACAATGGCAAACTATTATCAATTTTCGTGGGGAGGTCGTACGCAATCCATTATCATGTATAGCAATCAGTTGATGCAGGCGGATGGCAATAAGATTGTATTGCCCTTTTCGTCGATTATGGAAAACTCGATTGTATACGGCAACTATACCAACGAGGTGCAAACTAATTTTGATTCCGAAGCTACCTATCTTTTTACTAATTGTCTGCTTAAACAACGTGTTAATGAGGTGCTTAATCCACCTTATTCTTCGTGTATATTTAATGCGAAACCGCTGTTTGTGTTCGAGACGTGGATAGAGGAGCGTCCGCATGTGTACGACTTTCGTTTGCAAAGTGGATCGGCTGCAATAGGTATAGGCGACAATAATATCGTGACAGACGATTTGTTGCTCGATTTAGACGGTAATAACCGTCTTTCGGATGGCTCGTGCGATGCGGGCTGTTACGAATACGTACTATGAAACCCTATATATTCTTATTCTTTTTTCTTTTTGTTGTGTGGTGCCCAGCTGCTGGTGCCACCTCTTTTACAGTCATGTTCTACAATGTAGAAAATTATTTTGACTGCAGTGATGATACGACTACCAATGACGATGATTTTTTGCCGGATGGAGCCAAGCAGTGGTCTGCGTATCGAATGGCAACGAAACGCACCAATATAGCCCGGGTAATTGCGGCTGTTGGAGAGGCGAGAGCCCCTGTATTGGTAGGCTTGTGTGAGGTAGAAAACGACGCAGTGTTGCGTCAATTGGTAAACTATCCTCCTTTGGCAACCTTACGTTATCGATATGTCCATTATGATTCGCCCGATGTACGTGGAATAGATGTGGCACTACTCTATCAACCTCGTCTGTTTGCAGTGTTGCAGCACCGTGCTATCCCTATCACATTGTCGGATGGTTCGCACAGTAGGGATGTGTTGTATGTCAAGGGGGTGTTGGCAACCACCGATACGTTGCATGTAATGGTGTGTCATGCACCTTCGCGCAGAGGGGGCGAAAATAGTTCTGCATGGCGTAGGGCAAAGGCGATGCAGGTGGTTAAGGCTACGGTAGACAGTTTGTTACAAGGTAATGCAAAGGCATCCGTTTTGATTATGGGTGATTTTAACGATACTCCTTGCGATAGTAGTATGTGCAATGTGTTGGGAGCATCCCTTTCTGTTACCGATACGGTAAATACCTCCTTGTATAACCTTATGGATGTCCATGATGGAACGTACAAATACAAGTCAACGTGGTCGTTATTTGATCAATTTGTGGTGTCGAAAGCGTTGTTAAGGGGAAATGGTTATGTGGTACAGCATGGCAAGGCAATGGTGTACGATGCTTCCTTTTTGGTGCAACAGGATGCTACCTACATGGGTATAAAACCCTATCGAACGTATTTAGGCCCGCTGTATGTGGGTGGCTATTCCGATCATCTGCCTATTTATTTGCAGCTGCAGCCTGCGCACTAAAAAAAGAAAAATGAACGTTTCCGTATTTTCTTTCTTCTACAAAGTGCGGATGGTGGTCAAAGTGATGTTCTCTGCCATGCTCCAATATAAAAATACCATCTTTATGCAGTAGCTGCTTGTCGAGAATAAGTTGTGGTAGTAACGGTAACTCTTTTAGTTGGTAGGGAGGGTCGGCAAAGATCAGGTGGTAAGTGCCACTGTCTTGTTCGATAAATTTAAACACATCGGCGCGTTGTAAAAAGTAGTTGTTTACCCCTAACTCTTGGCATATTTTTTTGATATAGCCAATGTGTTGTGCGCTGATCTCTACCCCCGTTACGCTGCTTGCACCACGAGATACAAATTCCAATCCCATGCTACCGCTCCCGGCAAATAGTTCCAAAACGAGAATGTCTTCCAAGTCCATTCGGTTGGAGAGTAAATTAAACAGCCCTTCTTTGGCAAAATCGGTAGTTGGACGGGCTTTTAGTTGGGTAGGAGGAGTAAACCTACGCCCTTTTAGGTAACCGCTAACAATTCGCATGTGTGTCTGTTAATTGGCAATGAACGATGTGTTGTTGTAATAGTTTGTACAGCGAGGCATCTCCTTTTATGTATAGGGGAGTATGTTGCTGCGATAGAGCGTATTGCTCGTATACTTGTGCGCAGTAAAATAGTACATCTTCTTTAGCGGGTGTCTCGAAATGATTGGAAAAGAGCAATGCCCCATTTTTTGCGACAGAAAGATGTGTATGTGTGCCATTTTGTACCAACCAAGCGTGTTCTTCGCCATTCTTTTTGGAGATCTTGAGACTCTTTTCTACTTGGTAGGCAATGTCGTGTTGCCAATGTACTTTGTCGAACAGCTGGTGGATAAGGTGATAATGTGCTGTGGGGAGAGCAAACAGCAAGGTGATGTCAAAACTTTGCAGTGGCTGTTTGAATACCACATAATCTTTGCTATTGGCTTCTGGAAAAACAAATCGAAACAGCTCTAATGCTTCTTGCTGTTGGAGTAGGTCGCTTGGTACAAACGTGGTATAAGGGGTGGTAGCCTGCACTATGGCTGAGCTATTGTCTGTTAAAGCCGAGTTGCATAAGCACTTAGCAAGTGTTTTTTGCAGAAAGGTGTCGCCAGAAACAAAGTCGATGCGTTTCCAAGAATCCTCCTGAAAAAAAGAAAGTCCATCCATGCAAAGACGGATGGACTTAGGGTGTAGAGGAAAATTATTCCCAGTTGCCTGCATTGTTGTTGGCTTCTTCGATGTCACCGAATTTCATACCGGGGTATTTTTCCAATTTTTCGGTTGTCTCAATCAAGTTAATCAATTCTTGTTTGTCAAGGTCGCTTAGGTAAGAGGTGTAAGGTGCTTTGGCACACATTACTTTTACTTTGATACCTGCCGAGCCGGTTACAATCTCTGCTTTTTCTAACGTATATTCTTGACGTGGCGAAGAGAAAGGAATATAGCGCAACGAATCGATTGGATAATCTTTACCAAACAAAGATTCGATCATGGGTACATAGGTGGTATCACGTTTAATCAATCCCAATTTTACAGCTTCTTTTTCGGTCATGCCTTCTTCCAATTGTTTGTCGGTTAGCACCCCTTCTTTCAATACAATCTTGGCATTCTCGGTTTTTATCCAGTGGATCAGCGTATCTAAATTATCGGTGTAGTCACCTTTTAGGTTGCGGTATTCTGTTTCTGCGGTACGAATATCAATTAAGCGAGCCACTACTTGTTTTTCGCGAAAATCTTTGGTTTCATTAAATTCGATTGGAGTCATTACACTCTGGTATGACATCCATGCCAATACAACAGCAGCTACAATTAAAAGCGCTTTAAATAGATTATTCATGTGATTGAGTTTTTAGATTAACACTGCAAATGTAGCTAAATTTATTTATTTGCACAATAGTTCGGCATCTATTATCTTTGATGTTCCGAAATTTATTCTATGATTTCTAATTTTTACAGCACCGCCATAAAAGATGCCTTTCGGCATGTTCCAACCCCACAACAACAGCAGGCCATTCAAAAATTAGGCGTTTTTTTGAGTGAGCACGATGCGCATGCCACTTTTTTGCTCAAAGGCTATGCCGGAACAGGTAAAACTTCTTTGGTGGCAGCCTTGGTGCAAGCATGTGTCGATATGGAAATGCCTTTTGTATTAATGGCACCTACAGGACGTGCCGCCAAGGTGTTGTCCATGTATGCCGGCTTTGATGCCGCCACCATACACCGCACTATCTATCGACAATCTTCGCCCGAAATAGGAGCACGATTTGAATTGGGATACAACAAAATGCGCAATGCTTTGTTTGTGGTAGACGAAGCATCAATGCTGTCTTCTTCGGGGGATAAGCAATTTGGCAGTGGCAGCTTGTTGGACGATATGATAAAGTATGTGTTTGAGGGAGCACCCGGTTGTAAACTGCTACTCTTAGGAGATGATGCACAACTTCCTCCGGTAATGCAAGACGAAAGTCCGGCATTGTCTGCTACTTATTTGAGAAAATTAGGGTTGATGGTAACAGAGCATTCGCTTACAGAGGTTGTGCGACAAGAAGCGGAGAGTGGTATTTTGTGGAATGCTACCCAAATTCGACGTTTGTTGCTTCAACCGCAGCTCTTGTTTTTGAAAGAAATGCCTGATGTACATCGTGTGGACGGAAGCAATTTTGTGGGTTGTTTGGAAGATTCGTATCGTTCGGTAGGAATGGACGAAACATTGATTATTACTCGCTCTAATAAAAAAGCATTTATGTACGCCAATGGCATTAGGGGACGCGTGTTGTACCGCGAAGAACGATTAGAAAATGCCGATTGGCTGATGGTGGTGAAGAATAACTATTTTTACGGCATGGATTATGGCATCGAACTTATTGCTAACGGTGATATGGCAGAGGTGGTGCGCTTGCGAAAAAGTCATTGTATGTACGATATGCAATTTGTGCAAGCAACCATTCGTTTGGTCGATTACGATGCCGAAATAGATGTGTTGCTATTGGAAGATTCGTTGCAGTGTGAATCGCCAGCCGAATTGCAGGCATTGCAAAAGCAGCTTTTTTTGGCTGTCGAGCAAGATTATGCCCATATCAAAAACAAGCGCGAACGCTATAAAAAGATGCGTCAAGATGAACATCTAAATGCCCTAATGGTGCGAATGGCGTATGCAGTAACTTGCCACAAGGCACAAGGCGGTCAATGGAAGCACGTTTATGTGGATATGGGCCCTATTGCCAAAGAAAATTGGGATGCCGGTTTTATGCGCTGGTTGTACACGGCAGTAACACGTGCCACCGAAAAACTCTACCTTATACAGTTTCCTGATAATTTATTTAAAGAAAGTTAATTGTTCTCGATAATATTACTTACCTTTGTGCTATTGCAGGATAGCTGTTGTTAAACAAAGAGTAGCGTTCTGCATTTTTTTATATAATTCAATCTTGTATGATGAAAAAGAGCTGTAAAATTTACCTTATTGCGTTGCTAACGGTGCTTGCTGCCTGTGTTGATACCGATTATCACATGTCCAACTTGGATGCTACTATCGAATTGGAAACGGAATTGGTGGCTCCATTGGCTTATTCAAAATTGCAAATCAACGACATGTTGAACGATGAATTGAATGGCATGGAGATTCAAGTAGAAGGAGAGGATATGTATTTGGTGCATACCGACTCGCAGTATTTGGGCAATGATTTGATAGACCGCTTAGAGATGTTGCCTACAGGATCGTATACATGGGCTTTGCAGGTGGGAGAAAAAATTGATGGAACGGCCATTATGTCGGGACAAATTATTGCGAATGCCAGTGTAGCATTTGATGATATTAACAATAATCCCAACGAACGATTGGATAGTGTGCTGTTTGCAGATTGCGATGCTACCGTAACGATACGTGTTATTCATATTCAGTTGGCAGAGAATTCGTATTTGGATATTCAATTCTCGCCCGACACCTTACTGTTGGATACCTTGCGCTACCCGGGTAATAAGATACGTATTCCTATTGAGCAGGCAGAAACAACGGTACCCATTCACCTAAACAAAGCCATGTTACGACTCAATGGAGGTAATAAGTTAGGCGTGTCATTGCGTGGTGTTATCAATGCGGCTTCACCTTTTGTGTCTGGCGACGAAATTGATCTTATCTTGGATTTTAATAGTGTACAACCACACATTACCTATATGAACATTGGTACGGCACGTGATATATACAAAGGCGAAAAAAGCATCGATTTTAACTATACAGCAGATTTTCAGCAACAAGAAGCGTTTTTCCCCTTTTACGATCCGCAGATACACATGTCGTGCATCAACAATATTGGCGTGCCGGTTCGTTACTACATTGACTACGTAGAGGCAATCGATACGCGTACAGGAGAAAAGGTGCGTGCCGATTTTGGAGGCACAAATCCGGATACCACATCGATTGTAGTGGCAACTCCTTCCTTTGAACAAATAAAAGACTTGAGTATCAATGAACTAATGAATTATGATATCCAACAATTGGTATGCCAAAGTGATACTGTTTTTGACAGGTATTACGGTCATACCGATAGGTTGTTTAAAATAAATCCCAATAAACTTACGTACCACTATCGCATTCGTTCTATCGACAATAATCCCCACAATGTGCATTTCTTCTTTCATAACAGCGATATGGCGTTAAAGGAGCGGACCAAACTGCCTTTGTGGTTTGAGGGGGATGCGCAAAATGAAGACAAAAACTTCTTTGTCAATTTGTCTGATACGGTAGCATTTGGTGATGCTTCTATGGACTTGGGAAATATTGATTTTTCGCCTCAAACAAAGATTATTTTAAAATTGTCTTACAAGAATTTCTTGCCGGTAGGGATAGATGGGGCAGTTGCTTTCTTGGATGCCAATAATAACAAAATTATGCCTGATGCCGAACAATCGTTTTACATCGAAAGTGGTGCCGTAAACAGCGAAGGTTATGTATCGGAAGAAACCGTAAAAGACGATGCCATACGCCTTGCTTTTACCTACGAACAGGCAAAAACATTGTTGTCGGACGTAAAGAACCTGCAACTTACCTATAAAATAGCCAACGAAAAGCATAAAACCATTCGTCTTAGAACGAATGACTGGTTGGAATTTAAGGCGCATTTGTATTTTGACGGCGCATTGGTGTTGAACCCACAAGAAATGGAGGAATAAGCAATGAAAAGAAATAGATGGATCCTATCGCTTGCGATAAGCTTAGTGGCAACATGGGCTGTTGCTGCGCCCAACTCTTTGTATTTTATGGATATTCTTCCTTATCGTACGTATCAAAATCCGGCGTTGCGTCCTTTGAGTGATTCGTATGTAGAACTTCCGGGTTTGTCTACGATATCGGTCTCGGCAGGTGCAGGTGGTTTGTCATTAAACGATTTGATGTATGTAAAGGATGGTCAATTGGTTACCTTCTTGCATCCGGAATACGGCAATAAGGATGCGCTATTTGCCAAATTGCGCAAAACCAATCGGGTGACAGCAGACGCAGACGTGAGTTTGTTTGGTTTTGGTTTTAAAATAAACGAAAAAGCCTATTTGTCGTTC
>JAFVZF010000101.1 GCA_017508305.1 Paludibacteraceae bacterium
CGAAGCACGCAGGGTGGCTAATCCTTTGTGTAAGTCGATATCCACATGCTTATCACCATACGGGCCAGAAGTATCGTAGATATAAACATCTGCATTAGGTATTTCGATACGTTCCCCCTCATTTATCACCACAGTAGGCATTTGCTTTACTTTACGCATACCAACCTTTATATAGGGATGTATTACTCCTTGCACATACACCTTTTCGGAACCGGGATAGGAGATTTTTAAATTAGTATTCATGTTAAATGGTATTAGTTACTTTACTATTCAAAAAATCATCTTTTTTATTTCTTCCATTTCTTTTACCGGGTTAATTGCATTTAATACGCTACCACTCAATGCAATGCCATTAACATTACACGCCATAATGGGTGCAATGTCCTCTTTGGTAATACCTCCTATCGCCACAACAGGAATACGAACAGAATTTTCTTGCATTTGGCGGACAATGTTTTTATAACCCTCCAAACCCAGTATGGGCGATAAATGCTGCTTGGTCGTTGTAAAACGAAAAGGACCACAACCCAGATAATCAGGCAAGGTTGTTTTTGCCATACGCGTTATATCATCGTACGAGTTAACAGTACCGCCAATAATATAGCTATCGCCCAATATTTTACGTGCTTCTGCAATGGGCATATCGTTTTTGCCTAAATGCACACCGTCGGCTTGTATCTTTTTGGTTAATAAAACATTATCGTCGATAATAAAGGTTGCTCCATACGCTTTACACATTTGTTGAACAATAACAGCTGTTGTTTCCAATAAAGAATCATCTGCCTCCTTCATTCTTAGCTGTATCCATCTACAACCACCTTCCAATGCCAATTTTGCCGAATCTATGTACGAATACTTACTATTGTAATGCGTTATAAATTGCAATTGATAATTAATTGGTTTCATATATTATCATTTTTTGAGGATTAAAACCATGATTTACAGGTCCAAAGCCATGTCCTATCTGAACAGCGGCTCCAGAACGAATTGCCTCTGTAATGTATTTCTTTGCCTCTACAACGGCTGTCTCCAAAGCATATCCTCTTGCCATATAGGCAGCAATAGCAGCAGATAGCGTACAACCTGTTCCATGCGTATTGTTAGACTGTACAGTATCGGACGATATAACAGTAGACTGCATACACGCATTATATCTTGTAAATAGCACATCATTCTTAGTAGCACCTATTTCATGACCACCTTTGATTAAAACAGCCCCAACACCATAGTCCAATAGGTACGATGCCGCCGCTTCTTTCTCTTGATTAGTAGCAAGCGACATGCCTGTAAGGGCTGTCATTTCGGGTATATTCGGTGTAACTAATAGTGATATGGGTAGCAGTTTTTGCTTTACCATTTCTTGTGCTTCCACTGAAAGCAGGCGATGACCGCTGGTAGATACCATCACAGGATCTAAAATAATAGAAAGGGAATGATTACGAAGTGCTTCGGCAACAGCGACTACTATCTCTACGTTCGATAGCATACCTATTTTAACGTACTTTGGATGCAAATCGTCAAGTACTGCCACTATTTGGTCATAAACCATTTGAGGAGCCAGTGCAAATTGAGCATACACCCCCTGTGTATTTTGCGCTGTAATGGCGGTTATGGCAGTGGCGCCATACACGCCTAATGCAGAAAATGTTTTAAGATCTGCCTGAATACCGGCTCCTCCCGAAGAATCGGAGCCTGCAATAGATAAGACAATGGGATAAGATTTTTTCACATTCATACCACTATTTTACATGACAAAATGCTCAAAATAGTGGTACGGCATGTACCAAGAAGGGACTCCAAACTTCCAGCGTCAGCATTATCTGTACTGGTGCAATGTGTATAATCTCAGCCACGGTAGCCATAAGGCATTACCGGACACCACCATTCGAGTTCAGGACAAAGATAGTAAAATTTTGAATATAAAATTCAATCTACGAAAGAAATTGTAAGGAGGCTTCGTAAGCTTCTGTGGCTTGCTCCCACTCTGTCATCTCTTTTTGTAATTGATTTTTGAGTTCGCCGTATTGCGTAAACAGTTCTGCCGAGGTATCGCCTGCTGCCAATTTGGTTTCGATATCGGCAATGGCTTTTTCGGTTTCTGCGATTGTTATTTCGCACAATTCTACCAACCGTTCGGCTTTCTTTATTTTACGTTGTAGCTCTTTACGCTCTTCGTACGACATTTCTGTATTAACCCTCGACTCTCGACTTTCGACTTTAGACTCTCGACCTTCAACTTTCGACTTTGGACTTTCGACTTTCGACTTTGGACTTTCGACTTTATTCGCTTCGGCATCATCCAAACTGCGTTTGCCTGCTGCACTCACCTTGCACTGACTTTCGACTTTGGACTTTTCACGCTCCAACTCCTTGAGTGATTCCATTTTCTTTGTTGCCAAAAAATCGTAAATACCACCCAAATGTTCTCGAACCTTTCCACCGCCAAATTCATACACCTTGTCTACCAAACCATCCAAAAACTCACGGTCGTGCGATACCACAATTACCGTTCCTCCAAAATCTTTGATCGCTTGTTTGAGGACATCTTTAGAACGCATATCCAAGTGATTGGTAGGTTCGTCCAAAATAAGCAGATTAACCGGTTCTAACAGCAAACGAATCATCGCCAAACGGCTACGTTCACCCCCGGAAAGTACCTTTACCTTCTTATCAGAAGCCTCTCCGCCAAACATAAAAGCACCCAAAATATCACGAATTTTGGTCCTTATATCGCCCACTGCCACATAATCGATGGTTTCAAATACAGTACGTGTCTCATCCAATAACGAAGCCTGATTTTGCGCAAAATACCCAATTTTTACCTGATGACCCAATTGCAGATTGCCAGTGTAATTAGTTATCTCGTTCATGATACATTTTACCAAGGTAGACTTGCCTTCGCCATTTTTACCCACAAATGCCACTTTGTCTCCACGGTTTATGGTCAAATCAACCCCACTAAACACCACATGTTCGCCATAGCTTTTGCTTACATTTTCCATAATAATGGGATAACTGCCCGAGTGAGGGGCGGGCGGAAACTTAAGACGAAGGCTGCTATTATCTTCTTCGTCAATCTCTATGCGCTGTATCTTTTCTAACTGTTTAATGCGCGATTGCACCTGTATAGCCTTGGTAGCCTGATACCTGAATCGTTCGATAAAAGCCTCCGTATCTGCTATTTCTTTTTGCTGATTTTGGTATGCACGCAACTGTTGTTCTCTACGTTCTTTGCGCAATTCGACATAAGTCGAATAGTTGGCTTTGTAATCGTATATTTTACCTAAGCTAATCTCAATGGTGCGTTTGGTAACTGTATCTAAAAATCTTCTATCGTGCGAAACCAATACCACGGCTCCCGAATATCCTGCCATAAACTCTTCCAACCACTGGATAGACTCAATATCTAAGTGGTTGGTAGGCTCGTCCAACAGCAATACATCGGGTTGTTGTAATAAAATTTTTGCCAATTCGATACGCATGCGCCAACCGCCGCTAAATTCGTTAGTAGGTCTATCAAAATCGCTACGCAAAAAGCCCAACCCCATCAAGGTCTTCTCTACTGCCGCATCAAAATTGCCTCCACCTTGCATATCCAACTGTTCGTTCAGATGCGAAACCTCCTCTATCAATGCCATGTAACTATCAGAATCATAGTCTGTACGTTCGCATAGTTGCACATTCAGTTGTGCCAATCGTTGCTGTAAATGCAACACACGATAAAATGCTTTTGAAGCCTCCTGTTTAACAGTGGTATCGTCGTTGTGTATCATGTGTTGGGGCAAATAGCCAATGGTAGTTTCTTTGGGAATTGCCACCATACCCGATGTGGGTTCTTGTAAACCGGCAATAATTTTAAGCATGGTACTTTTACCCGCTCCATTCTTACCTACCAACGCAATTCTATCACGCTTATTGATTACGTAACATACCTTATCAAATAAGGCTTTCGCACTAAACTCTACGGTCAAATTTTCTATAGAAATCATGGCGCAAAAATACATAAAATCATCTATTTTTTTATACTTTTGTACATATGAAACCATTTTTACAGCAAGTAGCAACCCTTTTTTATCAAGAAAAAGGCAATAGCATCGAAAACACCATCTTTGTTTTTCCGGGTAGACGTGCCAGCGTTTTTTTTCAACAATACCTATCGCAGCAAGCAAAAAGTACTTTTTTCGCTCCTTCTTGCTACACCATTAGCGATTTTTTTCAGGCATTGGCACCTCAATACGAAAAAGAAGACAGGATTGCCTTGCTTTTTAGGCTGTATCGCTGTTTCATAGACCTTACCCATTCTACCGAATCGTTCGATTCGTTTATGAGTTTTGGCGAAATCCTCCTTAAAGATTTCAACGATATTGATAACTATCTGGTAGATGCTCGGTTGCTATACAGCAACTTATCAGATATAAGACAACTCGAAGACAATAGCTTTCTAACGCCACAACAAATAGAAGCCTTGGAACGCTACTTAGGTTATATTCACCAAAGCGATAAAACATTCCAAAGCAAAACAGGTGCTATTTGGTCGGTTTTAGGTGATTTGTACGACACCTTTACCCAACAACTATTAGCAGATCATGTGGTATACGATGGTTTGCTTCATCGCATGGTATGCGAGCAAGCTACCATAGAGCTGCCCCACTGCGACGAAGTGGTTTTTGTGGGTTTCAATGCCTTAGATGGCGTTACTAAAAACCTATTCAGACAACTCAAACAATGCAACAAAGCCGATTTTTATTGGGACTATCAATCTACTTACCTACAAGACAAAAAAAACAAAGCGCATTTTTTTACAGAAAGCAACCTACAAGAGTTTCCTTCTAAACGCACGTTGCCTAAAACCGAAGAAAAGTTATCTCAAATACAAAGCATAGCTATTCCTTCCGAGATAGGGCAAACCAAGTATGTGGCACAACTACTTACCGATTGGTATACAAACGTCGCCGAAAAGCAAGAAACTACCCCTTCTACTGCCATTGTACTTGCCAACGAATCGCTGCTTATTCCCATGCTCTATGCCCTGCCCGAGAAGGCATCCGTTAATATTACCATGGGGTATCCGCTCAAACAAACGGCTGTAAGAAAACTTATCGATGATTATCTACAACTACAAGCCAGCTATAGCGAAGAGGGATTTCATCATCATTTGGTATGGTCCATCCTCCAACATCCATACATTAGAACGACCTATCAAGCGGCAATAGAAAAAATGCCCAAGGTAGTTGGACAGTATTTGCGCATTCCGTCCGATTTATTGACCATCAACCCCGATTTATCGCTACTATTTACTCCAAAAGCGCCTCAAGAGTGGCTAACAGGTGTCTGTCAAATTATCCAATTGTTATCAGAAAAAGTAGCATATACACTCGATAAAGAACTGTTAGAAGAGGCTTTACGATTGGTAACACGTACCCAAAGTTTACTGACAAAATACCATGATATTTCGCTACAACCCTATACGCTGATTAAGATCATCAAACAGCTACTTAACAATGTCAGCCTTGCTTTTATTGGCGAACCCATCAGTGGCATACAAATGATGGGCATGTTAGAGACGCGCTGTTTAGACTTTAATCGACTTATTATCACCTCATTTAACGAAGGTGTTTACCCCAAAAAGGAAACCAACAACTCATACATTCCTTATTCGATACGCAAAAGTTTTGGGCTTCCTACCACCGAGCACCACGATGCCATTTACGCCTATAATTTTTACCGACTCATAAGTCGTGCATCGCAAGTGTACCTACTACACGACACTCGCAACACCGAGCAAGGCGGTTTAGGCGAAGTAAGCCGATTTGTCAAACAGCTCCATTACCTGTACCAACACCCTATCGATTTTACATCCATTCACCTATCAACCGTACTGCCAAATGTAGCTGAGTTATCGGTAGACAAGACCCCAAACATCCAAACTGACATTACCCACTTTCTAACCCAAAGAGGGCTTTCCACCTCATCGCTCAACACTTATCTGTCTTGTCCTCTACAATTCTACTTTACATCCATTAAGCAATTGTACATAGATGAGCCTGCCGGTATTGAGCTAAAAGCCAATCAATTTGGTAGTATCTTTCACCGTATGATGGAACTATTGTATCAACCATTGGTAGGAAAATTGGTTACTGCATCGCATATCGACCAGCTGTTGCAGCAACCTAAAGAAGAACTCTTGCAACGAGCCTATCTATGGGCAGTATATGGCATGCAAGAAAAAGAAATAACCCCTCTATTGCCCTACACCATTAAAGGAGTACATCGACTCAACTGCGAAATTATTCTATCGTTCGTACAACAAAGCTTAAAAAGAGACAAAGAAAGAGTACCCTTTACATGCCTATCGACCGAACAAAAATACACACTGCACAACAAGGTAAATGATACCCTCAATGTGCTATTAAAAGGCACCATCGACCGAATAGACGAAAAAGAAGGCGTACTGCATATTTACGATTACAAAACTTCTACCATTAAAACGGCAGATAAATCCATGGCGCCACTTACGATAGAAAAAATACATCTACTATTTGACCCTACCCACGATTTCCCAGCACGTAACGAATCGTTACAACTGCTCTTTTACCGATGGATGATACAACATCAGCTAAAAAACAACAAACCCATTTCGTGTCATATCTATAAAGTAAGACGCGTTTTTGACGATGCCTTTAACTACAGCACCGAAAGAGTGATCCTTGATGGTTGGGAAGAAGCATTTATAGAAAATCTAAATCGTACCATCGAAAGCATGACCAATGCGCAAGTACCATTTACGCAAACTGCCAACAAAAAGACCTGCGAATATTGTCATTTTAAGGATATTTGCGGAAGATAAAAAGTAAGCCCTCGCTTCTACAACGAAACGAGGGCTGTTTGATAGCAGTTTACAGCTGATTACATGGTTTGAAGTTCTGCATTTACTTCTTGGTATTTTGCAGTATCTTCTAAACGCAAGTAAAGCACTTTCATGTTTTGTAGCAAATCATAACGTAGTTGATTGTCAGCTGCCATTTCGGTGCGTAATGGTTCGTAATATTTCAACGCTTCACGATACATATCTTTGGCACGTGCTACTTCTTTTTTGTATGCTTCATTGCTGGTTAAATCTTGTGCTTTTTCTTGAATGTAATCCCCTTCGAATGCCCATGCACGACCCATTTCATACAAAGAATTGATATTTTTAGGATCGATAGCCAATGCTTGTTGTAGCACTTGACGAGCTTCTTCGAAACGATTTAATTGCATGGCCAACAAGCTGGCTTTTACATTGATATATTCAATATTGGCAGGATTACGATTGATTTCTGCATCAATGTATTCGATAGCTTTGTCAGGTTGAGCATTGGCCACATAATAGTTAACAATAGTACCTACAAAGTAAGGGTTGGTAGGATACAATTCGCATGCTTGTTGCAAAGTATTCAAATAGTTTGCTGTATCGGCTGTTGCCATGTACTCAGCAGCCAATAGCTGATAAGCGTTGGCACTTTCATTGCTATTTGCCTTGGCTACTTCCGATGCATACTTGATGGCTACTTCGTGTTGTTCGCTACGAGAAGCGGCAATCGCTGCATAATATTTTACTTGTTGGAAAGTGCTATCTTCAACAATAGGTTTCTTTTCGTCGTCAAACATAGGCAACTCTACAATTTTAACAAATTCGTCAAACATAGCAAACGATTTGTCAAAAGCATGAAGGTTAAATAACGCACCACCTACGTTGTAGTAGTTCATCAACATTTCTTTGAAATCGTTTTTAATGGTTTTGCGTTGTTTGTATTTAACGTTGCCTTTTTTATCCACAACACCATCGTATTTATCGGCTTGTACATAGTTAGTGTACATCATATCCAAACCGGTGTACATGGCTTCGTTATCAGGTTGTTGCTGCAAGTACATTTTTTGTACTTCTTTGTTGGCCATCGAATAACCAATACGACCGGCAACGTACCATGTTTTGGCATCTTTTGCTGTAGTAGAGTCCATTTTTGCCATTTCAATGTACTCTTGTGCTTTCGCATAATCCACAGGATCTTGATAAAGCAGGTTACCTGCCTTAGATACATTTGACTTTTGAGCAAAGACAGATGCCGACGACATCATAGCAATGCTTAACCATAATAATGTTCTTTTCATGTTCCTATAATTTAATGTGTAACTATTATTCTTCTGTTTCGATTTCTTCTGGTTCTTCCACCTCTTCGTCTACTTGCTGGCCTGCTTTTTCAAACTCGGCTTGTGCCTCTGCTAATGCTTCGGCGTCTACAGCCACGGTTTCTTCTTCGTTATCGTGTTCTACCACACAAACAGAAGCAATTTCTTCGCCGCGTTTTTCCAAGTTGATCAAACGAACACCTTGCGTAGCACGACCCATCACTCTTAATGACGATGCATCAAAGCGAATGGTAATTCCTGATTTGTTAATAATCATTAAATCGTTATCGTCGTTTACTTTCAAGATAGCTACCAATTTACCTGTTTTTTCGGTAATTTGCAAGGTTTTAACCCCTTTACCACCGCGGTTGGTAACACGGTAATCTTCCAATTCAGAACGTTTGCCGTATCCGTTTTCAGACACAACCATAACGTTATCAGGTTCTTGTGGATTCACCACAATCATACCTACCACTTCGTCTTGGCCATCTTCGTCCAACAACATACCGCGAACACCGGTAGCCGTACGTCCCATTTCACGAACCTTGCTTTCGTTAAATCGAATAGCTCTACCGTTGCGATTTGCCAACAATACTTCGTTGGTACCATCGGTAAGCAATACTTGAATAACGCTGTCATTTTCACGAATGGTAATGGCATTGACACCATTTTGGCGCGGACGAGAATATGCTTCCAACAAGGTCTTTTTAACCACCCCTTGTTTTGTACAGAATAGCAAGTAATGGCTGTTGTTAAACTCGACATCTTGCAGCTGTTCAATGCGAATAAAGGCGGTCACCTTATCATCGCTTGCTAAAGTAAGCAAGTTTTGAATGGCTCTACCTTTGGATGTTTTATTGCCTTCTGGAATTTCGTACACCTTGAGCCAGTAGCAACGACCACGTTGTGTAAAGAACAGCATGGTATTGTGCATAGATGCAGTATAAATGTATTCAATAAAGTCTGCATCACGACTGCTACCGCCCTTGGATCCCATTCCACCACGATTTTGCGCCTTATAATCGGCAAGCGGTGTACGCTTAATATAGCCCAAGTGCGAAATAGTGATTACCATTTCGTCGTTTGCATAAAAATCTTCGGGGTTAAATTCTTCTGACGCATATACAATTTGTGTACGACGAGCATCGCCATATTTGGCTTTGATTTCCAATAGCTCGTCTTTGATAATTTGCATTCGCAAATCCAAATTGCCAAGGATTTCTTTATAGTGCTCTATCTGGCGCAACAATTCTTCGTACTCTGCGTGCAATTTTTCTTGCATCAAGCCGGTTAGCTGACGAAGTTGCATTTGCACCACATAGTTGGCTTGTACTTCTGACAATCCAAAACGTTCCATCAAGCGGCTAATGGCTTCTTGTACGGTTTTAGACGATTTAATAATAGCCACTACTTCGTCAATATTGTCCGATGCAATGATTAGACCTTCCACTAAATGAGCACGATCTTCTGCCTTTTTCAAGTCGAATTGAGTGCGACGTACCACTACCTCGTGGCGGTGTTCTACAAAGCAGCTGATAATATCGCGCAAGGTCAACAAACGTGGACGACCTTTAACCAATGCAATATTGTTGACACTGAAAGATGATTGTAAGGCTGTTTCTTTGTACAATTTATTGAGCAATACACCGGCATTGGTATCACGTTTGGGGGTGATGACAATGCGCATACCTTCATGGTTACTTTCGTCTGAAATATCGGCAATACCCTCCAAACGACCTTCTTTGACCAATTCAGAAATGTGTTTTACCATTTCTGCTTTGTTTACCATGTAGGGGATTTCTGTAATGACAATAATTTCTCTGTCGTCTGTAGCCTCAATTTCGGCTTTACCACGCATAACAATGCGACCGCGACCGGTAAGATAAGCATCTTTTACTCC
>JAFVZF010000102.1 GCA_017508305.1 Paludibacteraceae bacterium
AAGAAAGCATTAGTAGCAAAGCATGGAAGGACAACACAAAGAACAATTCGTCAAAGAACAACGAAATGATACAAATAGCTGTACTATCTCCAAATTTTACTCCTTCTTTGTGAATAAACAACATTTCCAAGGTAGATCCGCCCATGGCTGTAGGAGTTGCTGCATTGGTAAATTCATACAGCATACGTACTCTAAAAGCCCCCCAGAAACCAATGATTCGGTCAGAGAGCAGATGCAATCGTCGCATACCTGCCAAATCGTGCATTGCCACACAACACAACGCCAAGAATAAAAACAAGACAGTTTGTGGAGTAAAAAGAGCGGATATGCTCATAGAACCATCTATAATGGCAGAAAATTCGGAATAGAACAAATAGCCTATTCCTACAAATCCCAAGCAAATAGGCAAAATAACATGCTTACTATTTAACCTACTTTTTACGTTCGATTCTTCACTCATACGTCAATACTATAAAAGAGCTTGGGTCAATTGCCATGCCGCCAAAATTACCTTATCCATATCAAAATATTGATACATGCCCAATCGACCTCCAAAATACACATTTTCTTCTTGGTCTGCCAAAGCTTTGTATTGCTGGTAAATAGCGATGTTGCGTTCGTTATTGATGGGATAGTAGGGTTCCATTCCGTATTTCCATTCTACCGGATACTCTTTGGATATAACGGTTTTAGGCTGCGTACCAAATTCAAAATGCTTGTGTTCGATGATACGTGTATACGGTACTTCTCGTTCGGTGTAGTTAACTACTGCATTGCCTTGGAAATTATCTGTATCCAATACTTCGTTTTCAAAACTTACCGTACGGTATTCCAATCTACCATATTTAAACTGATAGTATTCATCAATCATACCGGTATAAATTACCTTGTCGTATTGAATATTGGTTTGTTTTACAAACTCAAAATAGTCCGTTTCCAACTGGATATCACATCCCTCCAACATTTTTTCTATCATCTGCGTATATCCCCCCTCTGGTATACCTTGGTAACGATCGTTAAAATAGTTGTTATCGTAAGTAAAACGCAATGGCAAACGTTTAATGATAAATGCAGGTAGATCCTTGCTATCCCTACCCCACTGTTTTTCGGTATAGCCTTTGATCAACTTCTCGTACACATCTGTACCCACCAAACTCAACGCTTGTTCTTCCAAATTTTTGGGATCTTTGATGTTTAATGAAGCAATTTGCGATTTTATCACGTCGCGCGCCTGTTGAGGAGTTTTAATGTTCCACATTTTTGAAAATGTGTTCATATTAAACGGCAAATTGTACAATTCGTCTTTGTACACGGCTACCGGCGAATTTACATAATGATTAAAAGTCGCAAAGCGATTAACAAAATCCCATACTTCTTTGTTAGATGTATGAAAAATGTGTGCGCCGTATTTGTGCACATTTATACCTTCTATTTGTTCGGTGTAAACATTACCACCAATGTGCGAGCGCTTATCGATAAGTAAACATTTTTTCCCTTTTTTTGTTGCCTCATAAGCAAACGTAGCCCCAAACAATCCAGCGCCTACTATTAGATAATCGTATTTCATTGTTTCTGTTATTTCTTTTGATTGATTATTTTTTGATAAAATGCATACACCTCTTCTGCTACATCATCCCACGTTCTATACAACTGTTTATAAGCATTTTGACTAAGTTTCTGCATCAATTCTTTGTTTTGAATGGCATTGATAATAGCATCTGCCCACGCCTGCGGGGTTTCTTCTGCTAAAAGTCCATTTTCGTTTTCTTGTATAATTTCTGCCGTAGAGCAACCCTTTACCAATATGGATGGTAATTTCATCGCTGCCGCTTCTATGGGTGCAAGGCTGGCTGTATCAAAAGTAGAAGGCAAGCAAAACAACTGTGCTTGCAGATAGTAGGCAGACAGCAACTCACGATCCATTACTTTTCCTACAAAAATCACCTCGTCCGACAAACCATTTTTTTGCACCATACTACGCAAATTCTCTTCGTATGGTCCGGCACCCACAACCATCATCTTAAAAGAATATCCCTTTTCTTTGACTATCTTAAGTGCATTTACAACCAATTGCAAATTTTTGTTTTCCACCAAACGCCCCACAGACAGCATCACAAAATCATCGTCAGAGAGAGCATACATTTTTCTTACCTTTTGCTTCAACTCTTCGGCATTATCCGGATAAACCAAATCGGTTCCATTACGAATCACTGCTACCTCTTTTTGGTAGCCATAATCGCGCATACAATCGATAGACGAATAGCTAACGGTTAATGCATAATCGACACGATTCATATTGGACAACAAATAGCGCATCAATAAGTTTACCAATGGTTTTACCTTGACGGTTCGCTCAAAATCTTCTCTAAATTTGGTGTGAAATGTAAATACAGTAGGAATACCTCGTTTTTTTGCATAGTTGGCAAAAAAATGGCACATCGTAAAAGGTGAATGAATATGGATGACATCAATCTCTTGCTCATCCAACCATCTTTTTATTTTGCCATCTATCCATGGCAATGCCAAACGATACCCTTCTGGAATGGAAATAGACTTAACCCTCTTTACTTCAAACTGTTGATTATCAGTATACCCGGGAAATGAAGGCACCACTGCTTCCACCTTGCACCTGCCCGACTTTGTATAACTATTGGCATAGCTGGTAATTACCATATTGGGGCCATCAAACTTTGGATAGTAACAATCCAACACTTCTAACACATGCATCTGTTTTTCTTTCATAAGTTGTTTGCTTTAATTGTAAAATTCAACCTGATTTAAAAACATTTCCATTCTTTTCAAATTTCACACAAAGGTAGGCATTTTTTAAGAAAAATAAAACAACATCAATAGGGTTTAACGTTTGAGATTTATCTGCTCTAATTGACAAAAAAAAAATCGGCAAATCGTAGAGAAAAAAAATTTTTTTTCTACCTTTGCACATCAAAAATCCTTTCATTAACCTCTACAAACTCACGACAATGAAACAAGACATGATTGTCATTTTGGATTTGGGAAGCCACGAAAATACCGTTCTTGCCAGAGCCATCCGCGCCTTAGGCGTTTATAGCGAAATTTATCCACACGACATTACTGCCGAAGAGTTACAAAAGCTTCCTAACGTTAAGGGTATCATCATTAACGGAGGTCCTAACCACATTATTGATGGCATTGAAATTGACGTATTACCCGAAATATACCAAGCCGGATTCCCCATTATGGCTGCCGGACACGACAAAGCCTTGTGCGACGTTAAACTGCCTGCATTTGACAGCAACGAAGAAGCCATCAAAGAAGCAGTCAAAGGCTTTGTATTTGACACTTGCGGTGCAGAAGCAAACTGGAACATGACCAACTTTGTTAACGACCAAGTAGAACTAATCCGCCAACAAGTGGGTGACAAAAAAGTACTTTTGGCACTTTCGGGTGGTGTAGACAGTTCTGTAGTAGCCGCTTTACTTTTAAAAGCCATTGGCAAAAACTTGGTTTGCGTACACGTTAATCACGGATTGATGCGTAAAGGCGAATCGGAAGCCGTTATCGATGTATTCAGCAAACAACTTTGCGCCAATTTGGTATACGTAGATGCCACCGAACGTTTCCTTTCTAAATTAGAAAACGTGGCAGATCCCGAACAAAAACGTAAAATCATTGGTGGCGAATTTATTCGCGTGTTCGAAGAAGAAGCCCGCAAATTGGACGGCATCGACTTTTTGGGCCAAGGCACCATCTATCCTGACATTGTAGAAAGTGGCACAAAAACCGCTAAGATGGTAAAATCGCACCACAATGTAGGTGGTTTGCCCGAAGATTTGCAATTTGAATTGGTAGAACCCATTCGCCAACTATTTAAAGATGAAGTTCGTGCTTGCGGTTTGGAATTGGGCTTGCCTTACGAAATGGTTTATCGCCAACCATTCCCCGGTCCCGGATTGGGCGTTCGTTGCTTGGGTGCCATTACCCGCGACCGTTTGGAAGCACTACGCGAATCGGATGCCATTTTACGCGAAGAATTTGCCCTTGCCGGATTGGATAAAAAAGTATGGCAATACTTTACTATTGTACCCGATTTTAAATCGGTGGGTGTACGCGACAATGCTCGCTCGTTCGAGTGGCCCGTCATTATCCGTGCCGTCAATACCATCGACGCTATGACTGCCAGCATCGAACACATCGATTGGGCTATCTTAGACAAAATCACCAAACGTATCTTGGCAGAGGTACCCAACATCAACCGCGTTTGCTACGATCTATCGCCCAAGCCAAACGCCACCATCGAATGGGAATAATTAACATATAAAATTGGTAGGCAATAAACTTTTTACCTATCTTTGCGTCTAATTGTCGAATAAACTTTAAAATACATAGTATCATGAAAACAAGACTATTTCTTTTAACTGCTTTGTTTGCATTGGCAGGAATGGCATTTGCACAAGACACACAAGCTTTGGAATTTGAAAAACGTGTACACGATTTTGGTGCCATCAACGAAGCTGACGGACGCGTTGAAGCTGTATTTGAATTTACCAACACCAGCAACAAACCCATCACTTTGACCAACGTACAGGCCTCTTGCGGTTGCACTACTCCCAACTGGCCCAAAGAGCCCATTGCTCCCGGCAAAAAGAGCTATATTACCGCTACCTACAACCCCGCAGGTCGTCCCGGTAGCTTTAACAAAAGCATTACCATTCGTTACCTAAAAGCAGGCGACGAAAAAGCATCGGCTACCGTACTAAACATCAAAGGTTCGGTTATCCCCAAAGCACAACAACAATAATCAAACTTATTTTGTATAAAACGAAAAATCGATCCTTACGCTTGTCGAAGGGGTCGATTTTTTTTGTATCTTCGCAAAAGGATTTATTGTATCAGCTATGCACCGTAACTTGTATTGCCTGCTTATCGTTTTCATGGTTGCTCTCATAGGAATACCTACGATAGCCAACACCTCCATACCCACAGATAGTCTATCTATCGCTGCAGATACCGCACAAACCGACAGCATCGTGCCTCCACCCGAACACGCATTGATGCTATTGGACAGGGATTCGTACCACATAGGTTTGATAAAAGACAATACAAAACCTACTACACATACTTTCTTTTATTGCAACGGAGGGTTAGAAGGATTAGTTATCAAACGCATTGAGGCTACTTGCGGATGCCACATCTTGGAATACCCTACCGACAGCCTGTACTACGACCAAAGTGGCAGCATTGTAGTAGCTGTTACGCCTTGCAAAGAATCGACCACCTTTAAAAAAGGCATCTATCTATACACCAATGCCGGTACTTTTAGACTTCTACTATCGGGCGAATTTGCCCAACCTTATGCCGCCAACGAAGATTACAGTGCTATACCTACAGAAGAAGAAATGCAACAGGTACTTCTGATTGACGAATCGACGAATCGAGGAATCGATGAATCGAAGAAAAAGGAGAAATCCAACAAGAAAGAAAAAAGAAAGAAAAAA
>JAFVZF010000103.1 GCA_017508305.1 Paludibacteraceae bacterium
GATTAAAAGGTTGGTTGTACGGATTTTCGTTGGCATCTAAAAATACGGATGCCTCGCCTGTAAATTCGTTGCGTGCGCAAGAATAGGGCGATAATGCCCATATATTGGGACGAATTAAATTTTCTAGTTTTATCATGATATTGTTTTATTTAGAGGATGGTTGTTGGGTAGGGTCGGCAATGTATACCCAAAAATTGCGATAGTAAGGATTGAACTTCTCGTCGACCTTTGAATGGCTCTTTAGTATGAGTTCTACCCTAAATGGTTCTTTATAATCTTTAGGAGCCTTGCTGGGAACCAAAGCCCAAGTGGCAGCTACGGTTTTTATATCTTTTTGGAACAAATAGTTACCTTTTGTGGGGTTGCTAAAATCAGTAAAGATGGTCGATAGCTCTTGTGGATCGCCACAAATGGAATCCGAAAAATATTCTCGATCGACGTTGATTTGCAGGTAATCTAAAGGAAACTCGTAGCCCGTTAATACCATGCCGACGTATAGGGTGTCACCGATAGGAACGGGAGGTTGATCCACTACCATCGAATCGTTAAGGGCAACAAATTCGATGCTGATAGAAGGGCTGCTTTCGCCTCCGATACAAGAGGTTGTAAGCAAAGCGGATAAGGCAAGGCTTATGCCCATTAGTAGTTTGATTATTTTTGCTTTCATGTGTTGATGTATTCGTCTGTAATGTACTGCAAATGTAATGTAATTTGTGGAGATTGATGCTATTTCCCCTCTTAACTTTCTATAAATATTTGCGATGCCTTTTAAAAAGTAGGGGTAAAGTTATATTTGTTGTATCTTTGTGGGCAGAAAATAATTGTACAATGATGAAATCAGCTATGACCAATTTTGTATTGCCGTTTGTGCCAAAGGCCGTGTTTTTTGATATGGACGGGGTGATTTTTGACTCAATGCCACGTCATGCCAAGGCTTGGAGTGAGGCGATGGCATTAGAGGGATTGCCCTTTTCTGAATATCAAGTGTATTTACAAGAAGGTAGAACAGGTTCTGGTACGGTGACTGATGTTTTTTTAGCTCACGGCAGAGGTGTGCCTACAGAAGAAGACATTAAACGTATTTATGCCAATAAAAGTCGCCTTTTTGATGCCTTTGGCGAGCCTATTCCCATGCGTGGGATGCACGAAGTGTTGGAAAAAGTAAAATCGTTAGGATGGAATATTTTCATAGTAACAGGTTCTGGTCAAGCCAGTTTGCTCGATACGCTTAATCATTACTTTCCCCATACTTTCTACAAAGAAAAAATGGTCACTGCTTTTGATGTCAAAAAGGGTAAACCCGACCCGGAACCCTATTTAATGGCATTAGAAAAGGCTGGTTTACGATCAGATCAGGCTATTGTGGTAGAGAATGCACCGCTTGGCGTGCGTTCGGCAAAGAGTGCTGGTATTTTTACCATAGCCGTAAACACAGGCATTTTATCGGACGATGACCTTTGGCAACCTGGTGCCGATGTGGTGTTGCCTGATATGGAGGCGTTGTTGGAATTGCTATAAAATGAGGATTCAGTCAATTTTGTATATGTTGTAAATAATTAAAGAATAATGAAAAAGTTATTTTACTTGTTTGTTGTAATGTCGCTGTCATTGACAGCTTGCGAACCACCTACCGGTCCGGATAAACCTGGTGATAATGGAGGTTCCTCCTCAGAAGGAACTGAAGTTCCTGTGTTGCCAAAAGATTCTACGTCATCAAAACCAATCATCCCGTCTGAACCATCGCATCCCTCAGATCCGGAGTCGCCTGATAGTCCATCAGAACCTTATGTAAGTCATTTTGTTGCTAAGCCTTTCTCTGTTTCTGCAATAAAAACGATTACTTTCTCTTCTGGTAATTTGCAGTATCATGCAGCCAATAAAGAGTGGCGTTTTGCTCCTACTCAGATGGATTATGTGGGAGATGAGAATGCAAATATTGCTGATGATTACAATGGTTGGATTGACCTATTTGGTTGGGGTACAGGTAATCATCCTACGAATAAAAGCACCAATTATAAAGAATTTCCAACCTTTGTTGATTGGGGTGTAAATAAAGTGGGTGCTAATGCTTCAAACACATATCGTACGCTTACTTTCCCAGAATGGTTTTACCTTGTTAATGAACGATCAAATGCATCCAATCTAAGGGGTACCGCAAAAGTAAATGGTGTAAATGGGCTTGTTCTTCTTCCCGATGCATGGGTATGTCCTACAGGTGTAGTCTTTAAGTCGGGTTTTGCAGATGATTATTGCGCTGATTGTTATGGTAATAATCAGGTCATATCAATTGCAGATTGGGCTAAATTAGAAACTTCAGGTGCAGTTTTTCTTCCTGCTGTGGGCAGTCGTAACGGTAGCGAAGTTGGCGGGGTGCAGGACCTTGGCAACTATTGGTCTGCGACAGAACGGGCATCGTACGGTGGGTATTACTTTTGTTTTGGACCAGACGGGTTGGGGCAGTGCTTCGGCTACCGCAGCAATGCTTTATCCGTGCGTTTAGTGCAAGATTAAAAAATTGCAAAGCACGTTGTGATGAGAAGAATAAGGTGGTCACAATTGTGACCACCTTAAAGAACTTCGCTTCTCGTATCAAAATCCATATGCATTCACAGAACAAGGTGTATCTATGTTGTCTGCTGTGTTAAAGAGTGAAACAGTGAAACAGCGATAAATATTAGTATAAAGATTATGGATGCCTTTGTAGCTATGCGATATGCATTGTTAGAAAATCATCAGTTGTTTAACAGAATATCAGAGAAAATTATTTTTTCTTTCCAAACTCTTCTGGGATGGGTAAAAAGCCTGCTAAAATGATGCCGGGGATGGTGCATAGGCATACCCACACAAAGAACCAATTGTACCCCATCATTTCTTGTAGCCATCCTGCTATCATGCCGGGAAGCATCATGCCCAATGCCATAAAACCGGTGCAAATGGCGTAGTGAGCGGTTTGGTAAGGCCCTTGTGCTACATAAATAAGGTACAGCATAAAGGCGGTAAAGCCAAATCCGTATCCCAATTGCTCTATGGCAACGCAACTGCTAATCACCCAAAAGTTTTGGGGCTGAACAAAGGCAAGGTAAACATATACCAAATTGGGCACATTCATAGCAACCACCATGTACCAAAGCCATTTTTTTAGCCCGTGCTTGCTGGCTACAATACCCCCTACAATGCCTCCTACCAGCAAGGCAATTACCCCAATGGTGCCATAAATAATACCAACTTGTTCGGTGCTGAGGTTTAGTCCGCCCATTTCGGGGTTGTCAAGTAAGAACGGAGATGCGAGTTTTGCCAATTGGGCTTCGCCTAAACGATACAGTAGAATAAAAGCCAACGATAATACGATGCCTTTCTTTTGGAAAAAGGTTTTAAAAAGGTTGCCCAAACTGCCCAATGATGCGCCTTTGTCGGTAGTAGGTTTGGGCAGTTGGTAAGTATGGTACAAGCCTATGGCGATAAACAATCCTGCGCATACAAAAAATACCAAACTCCAGGCATAGGGAATGTTGCCTGTCCATTTTTCAAGCATGCCTGCCAATACAATCAGCAACCCTTGCCCGGTAATGGTGGCGATGCGGTAAAAAATGTTTCTAATGCCTACAAAAAGCGATTGTTCCGATTCGTTGAGTGCCAACATGTAAAAACCATCGGCGGCAATATCGTGCGTAGCCGAACTAAACGCCATGAGCCAAAATACGGCCAGCGTTGCTTGGAAAAAGAACGTGGTAGGCAGAAAAAACGCAATGCCCGCTAAGCCTGCGCCTATAAGCAGTTGCATGGTGGTAATCCACCAACGTTTGGTTTTAAGCAAATCTACAAAAGGCGACCAAAAGGGCTTGATAACCCAAGGCAAGTACAGCCAACTGGTGTAAAAAGCAATTTCGGTGTTGGATATGTCAAGGTTTTTGTACATAATAACCGATACGGTCATTACCAAAACGTAGGGCAAGCCTTCGGCAAAATACAGCGTGGGAATCCACGACCATGGGTTTTTATTGTTCATGTTTAGTCGTTTAGTCGTTTAGTTGACTCACGGTGATTTGGTGATTTGGTGATGCGGTGAGTCGGAATAGTTGTTTAATTGAGTGCTAATTTATTCCTAATTCCTAATTATTCGCTTCGCTCATGATTTTTGGCATCGGCTCGGCATAATCCAAATAAATTTGGCTTCTGCTCTCACCTTGCACAAAAATTCCTAATTTGATTTCAGTATTTGGATAATAATGTTGTAAAATCTCTTTGTAAGTATAACCTTTTTCTGCCATAACAGCAGCGCCTATTTGGCAAAGACCTACACCATGCCCCCAACCAGCTCCATATAGGATAAATGTATTGCCCTCTTTTTCAACTACAAAAGCAGAACTGTATAAATGGCTGTTTGATAGCCATTTACGTATTTCTAATTCTTTCCCGATGATAATGCTGTCGTTTTCTCCCACTACTTGCAGCTCGTAAATTCTGCCCGAAACGCCACGTTTTAAGGGGATTAGGTCTATTATTTTGCCCAATTGTGGTGCGTGGCGTGCTACCAAAGCGGTCAGTTCATCTTGGCTGTAAACTACTTTCCAACGGTAAAAATCGATGGTTTCTTGGTCGTAATCGTTCAAAACTTGGCTTAAAATCTTTTTGTCCGATGTATTGCAAAAGGCATCGGGGTTGCTCATAATCCACTTTCTTGCATCTTCTTCGGTGGTGAGGTCTAATGTTTGGTGATGCGATGATTCGGTGATTTGGTGATTTGGTTGTTTAGTCGTTGAGTCGTTGAGTCGTTTAGTCGAAATCGGGCCCTTTAATATCTTTGGCTGTGCCTCGGCAAAGTTCAAGCAAATTTGACTCTGCTCTCGGCTTGCACAAAGATTCGACAGGCTCAGGGACCGATTGGCGTCGTTGTCTTCCACCTTTACCAAATAATCAAAGTGCGTATCCTCCCAACAGGTTTCAAATTCCTCAGTAACCCCACCACAGCACTTGTAAAAACGAGCATCGCAAATTTCATATTCCTTAACTCCTAACTCCTCACTCCTAACTCCTAACTGACATAAAAC
>JAFVZF010000104.1 GCA_017508305.1 Paludibacteraceae bacterium
TGGGCAACCCCTTATATGGCAACTCGGTACATCCACTACCAAGAAAACAATCAGTTGAAGGGGTTTGAAAAATGGCAAAATCGTTTCTTTGTTTGGTTGCAAGAAAACTATCGTAAACTACTTAGTACCTGTTTTAAACGTCCATGGTTGTGCTACTGTTTATTGGCTATTTGTATGGGCATCGGCTTAGTGTTAATGACTCGTTTAAATTTACAACTTCTTCCAAAAGCAGAGCGCGAATGTTTTGCTGTCGAAATCCATTTAGAGAACAATGCCAACCTTCAACAAACATCCCTAATTGCCGATTCTTTGGCACGAATGATGCGTAAAGACAAACGCATTACATCAATTACAGCCTTTATTGGCCAGTCATCTCCCCGATTCCATGCCACCTACACACCACAAATGGCACGCGCCAGCTACGCACAATTTATCGTCAATACCACCTCGACACAAGCAACTGCCGATATATTAAGCGAATTTACTCCTCGCTACGAGCATTATTTTCCACAGGCCTACATCCGGTTCAAACAGATGGACTATCAAGCGGCAAAAAATCCATTAGAAGTACGTGTACAAGGCAGTTCATGGCAAGATATGCAACCCATTGCCGATAGTATCAAACAGTACATGTCTAAGCAGCAAGAAATGCGCTGGGTACACTCTGATTATGACAAGTACACGGCTCAAACCCATTTCACGCTACTGCAGCCAGAGGCAGCCCGGTTAGGGATAACCGAGGCACAGCTTTCATTGTACTTGCGAACCCTTACAGAAGGTAGTAACCTAACCAGCATATGGGAGGGCGAATATCAGATTCCGGTTACACTCTATACAAATTGTGCAGACAAATTAACTCCCTTGCAATTGGAAGATATCATGATTCCAACGGCTTTCCCCGGTGTATGGGTTCCTATTCGACAAGTAGCCACACTCACGCCGCAATGGCACCACTCCAGTATAGAAAGGCGCAATTCGGTGAGAACCATTACCATCGGATGCGATTTAGCAACAGGAATTAGTCAGGTAGATGCCGAAAAGAAAGTCAAAAAATGGATTGAATCGGCTATTCCTACCCTGCCTAACAATGTTACTATATCGTATGGCGGGCTAAGCGCTATTAACAAACAAATGATCCCACAAATACTGTGGAGTGTTGTTGCTGCGCTGTTAGTTATGTTTGTATTACTGCTTTACCATTTTGGCAAAGTGCCGCTTGCTCTATTGGCGCTATCCAGCGCGCTTTTGTGTATTTTTGGTGCGTTTGTTGGTCTATACCTGTTTCAATTAGATATCTCTATTACTGTCATATTGGGAATAGTCAGCTTAATTGGCATTATTGTGCGCAACGCCATTATTATGTACGAATATGCCGAAGAGCTAAAAAACAAGCAACATTTACCTGCCAAAGAAGCCGCTTTTCAAGCGGGATTACGCCGTATGCGCCCGGTATTTCTAACATCGGCAACCACTGCGTTGGGTGTCTTGCCCATGATTTTGGCACAAACCAGTTTATGGATGCCCATGGGTGTTGTCATCTGCATCGGAACGATATTAACCTTACCACTAACACTTACCATACTACCCGTACTATATTGGAAACTATACGATCGTGTTATTGACTAAAATAAACATATTACATTTAAAACGTAGCTTATTTGTACTAATAGGTTGCTTAGCGGCCATATATGCCATGGGTACCACTCCTTTGTCACTCGACTCGTGCCTACGCATTGCTCAAGAAAACAACCAGCAAATAAGGCAATCTGCCATTGATATTGATAAAGCCAATGATGTTAAAAATCAGGTTATTACCAAATACTTTCCACAAATCAGCGCATTTGCCATAGGCTACCACAGTCTACATCCTATCATAGAAATAGGCATAGACGATATTCGTAATGCGACCGTACGCGATTTACTTTCAACACTTTACAGCAACTACGGCGAAGCATTAGGGTTAGAAAATACTCTCTCCCTTTTTGAATATGGTTTTCAGGTCGGTGTAACTGCCTTGCAACCCATATACATGGGTGGAAAAGTGATTACCGGACACCAATTAGCCAAAGTTGGAGTCGAAGCGGCTCAACTACAAGCAGATATGACCACACGCAATGTACTACAAGAGGTAGAAGAAAGCTATTGGATGGTGGTAGGTCTGACCGATAAACAACAAACCCTATCGGCAGGTATAGCACTAATAGATACCATTTACCAAACAGTACAGACAGCTGTCAATGCCGGTTTGGCTCTTTCTACCGATTTAATGCAGGTAACACTCAAACAATCGGAAATGCAACGCACACAAATTCAGCTAACACATGGCATGCAGTTAGCAAAACGTGCCTTGTGCCTATCCATGGGTATCCCTTACAACGATAGCGTATCGGTGGTATCCACCTTATCTTTAACAACCGACTCTATTGCACAACTAAATGTGGCACAAACACCGGAGCATCGTTTATTGCAATTACAAATACAAGCAGCCGAATTAGAAAAACGCATGGCCATAGCCGATGCACTACCCCATATTGCCATTGGTGCGCACTATGGATACAGCTACCTGCAAGCTAATATTTTACGCGATGGACTGAGTAATACATATGGTAACGGCACTTTGTTTTTGTCGGTTACCGTTCCTCTTTCTGCATGGTGGGAAACCGGTTATAAAATCAAACAACAAGACAGGCAATTAGAACAAGCACGATTGCAACAAGAATACAACAACGAACTGCTTTATATGCGTACACAACAAGCATATAATCAAATGAAAGAAGCGTCGTTGCTCATTATCGAACACGAAAAAGCACTGCAAATTGCCACGCAACATTTTCAACTCACTCAAGCCAATTATCAAGCCGGAATGGCCACCATCACACAACTATTAGAAGCACAAACCACCTTATTTCAAACACAAAACAATCTTACAGACGCATACATCAGTTACCGTATTGCTCAGCGAAAATACCAAAACTACCAATAACAAAAATTGTTAACAACTAACTTCTGTAAGGGGTTGTATATTCTACTATTTTACATTATTTTTGCGTTTGATGTTTCAAATTCTACAACATATCGAGCCCTTGCTAAAAGTCCACGACTTTGTAATTATCCCCTCATTAGGAGGCTTTGTGGCATCTGCACAATCTGCCCGATACCAAGAAGGCACCATTTATCCGCCTTGCAAAGCCATTGGATTTAATCCTACCCTTACCTATAACGATGGGTTATTGGCGCAATCCATTGCACAAGCAAACGGCTATACCATGCATAGGGCCAATGCACTTGTAGAACAAGAAACCCTACAATTAAAAGAGCAATTGCACCAATGGGGATACATCCTAATTGGTAATTTAGGTACCTTACGTAGCACTGCTCATGGCATCGATTTTGAGCCCAATCAACAAGGACTCCCTACGATTACTTCGTTTGGATTGCATCCGGTTTATTTTCCGCGTATTAGTTCCATAAAAAAAGAAAATACTGCCATTGTAAAATCGTTACCCGCACCTACAAACACATCGGTATCACCA
>JAFVZF010000105.1 GCA_017508305.1 Paludibacteraceae bacterium
CCGTTGCTGCAATGGGATACAAAATCTTTAAGAAAGAGAGTTGATGGGTTTATCAATACCCCATAAGAAATGCCGCCCTCTGTTGAGGGCGGCATTTCTTATATAACGATGATGATGCGCTATGTTATTTGCGACCGGTAAAGTGTTCCATGCCGTGATAAATACCTACTACTTCGCCAAAAATAAAATCGAAAAGGCAGGTAGGTAGTAGAGCTTGCCAAAACCGAATAAAATGAAAACCAAAGGGTATGCCCTTAAAGTGTTTGTTTTTTTCGATGGATCGGATGATTTTTTTAGCAATGCTTGTCTTTAAATTTCGTCATGTTTATAAATTTTGCACAAAAGTAGCTTTAATGTGCAAAGTAAAACAAAAAAACATGCACAAAAGTGGTTGCCTTGTGCATGTTTTTGCCAATTTAAGGTAAAATGAAATATTTCTGTCACAAATACACAGGTTGCTTGTGCGGCTTTCTATTTTCCTATTGTTTGTGCCAAAATAAAACTATAACGAGTGGTATCTAATTGTAGCAGACTTAAAATTTGCTCTGCCTTGGCACCGCCGCGGGTAATGGATTTTAGCCCATAGGCTGCGGTGTAAAGGTTTACGTTTTCTGCATAACCGGCAGCATCCATGCCACATAGTACTGTTATTTTGTTAGCGTCGATGTTTCTGCCTTCGTATACCGATAAATCGGCTATGTACACAAGGTTAAGCGATGCGGTATTGGCAAAATCTTGTAGCGTTGCCAAATGGCGAAAATCACCCTCTACTTTGCGGTTTAGGGTATTAGTCGTTGCATCGTAAAGATAAACGCCACTTTCTAAAAATGCGTAGGTTTGAATGGGGTAGAGTGCCAATGCCGAAGGGGCGGTAAGGTGCCCGTCAGGACGGTTTACACCCGCTGCTGCCCACATAACGCCCGAAAGTTCTTCGAGTGTCAAAGGCTCGTTGGCATACTCCCGCGACGATTGGCGATTCCAAAGTGCTTCGTTAATGGTAGCACCACCTTGTTTGCTTGGGGTTTGTAGCTGAATGATGTCACCTGCCTCGATAGGTGTTGCTGTTGCTTGACTTTCTGTTTGTTGCTCCATGCTGCAACTTGCCATTAGTGCCATAGCTGCTAAATAAATAAGTGTTTTTTTCATGTTTTTACATTATTGGTAAATCTGTTTGCTAAAATAGTAAAAAAATAAGAATATTTTGAGGTCGGTCATAGGAGTGCGCAGATAATTCTTCGATGCGTAAATGTAGTTATTTTTATGTATATTCGCATAGTAAATAATAAACCTATGAAACAAATTTTTCTTTCGCCTCAATTTTCGGTGTCGCAAATTGTACACGGACAAATGCGCATTAACGATTGGCATTTAAGTAGTCAGGAGTTGCTTTCGCAGATGAAAGCCATAACCGATATGGGTATTGATACTTTTGATAATGCCGATATTTATGGTAATTATACGTGCGAGGAGTTGGTGGGTAATGCACTATCGATTCAAGCATCGTTTAGAGAGCAAATCAAAATAATTACCAAGTGTGGTATCAATATTATGAGCGATAAGTTCCCCGAAAAGAAAATTCAATACTACGATTACAGTTACTCGTATATTATGGGGCAAGTAGAACAGTCGTTAAAAAAATTGCGTACCGACCGCATCGATTTGTTGTTGCTGCACAGACCATCGTATTTGTTAGATCCTGTGGAAGTGGCAAAAGCCTTTGAAAAGTTGCTAACTGATGGTAAGGTGCGTTATTTTGGTGTGTCTAATTTTTATGCGCACGATTTTTCTATGTTGCAATCTTACTGCTCAATGCCCTTAATAACCAATCAGATAGAAGTGTCGCCTTATTGTTTGGAGCATTTTGAGAACGGCAATTTAAGTTTCTTGCTCGAAAAACGAATCAAGCCCATGGGCTACTCGCCATTAGCTTGGGGCAAGTTGGTGCATCCAGATTGCGAAAAATCGCATCGTTTGGTGGCAGAATTAGATACCATAGCCCGCGAATTAGGCGTGGACGGCATAGATAAGGTTATTTTTGCATGGATAGCACAACATCCTGCCGGCATTGTTCCCATAAACGGCAGTGGCAACTTAGACCGCATTAAACGCAGCATAGAAGCACTTGATATTCGCCTATCTACAGAGCAGTGGCAACGCGTTTTAGTGGCGTCCAGAGGGGTAAGGTTGCCGTAATTTTCAAAACTCCCTTAAAAAAGTGTATCAAACTGTGTATTTATCGTTGGAAAAAGTGTAATCACCTTGCAAAAGACTGATGTTATTGCAAACTCAATTCGGTCACTGAGCCTGTCGAAGTGCCCGAATCGCTTCCTTGCATTGACCTTCTATCTTAAACTTATAGACCTCTACGATACACCGCTACTGCGCCGTAGGCAGCGACTACAACTATTACAACTGGTAGTTGGTCGGATGGTTACCAAAAAAATAGGGTGGGGTTGTGCTAAAACGTGGTACAGAAGGGGAGAAAAAAACGACCCGCCGATTTAAGCATTGTTAAGAGGCTTGGCGGGTTCTCGCACTGCAAATATAGTACAAATTTTTATATCTACCCCAAAAATGCCGACTCTTTTAGGGTTGGCATTGGGTGGTCGGTGGGTCCTTAATTTATTGGTTATATCTCCATAAATCTTCGTCTATCCAATTAGAGGAAAATCCCATAGCTTTAATATCAATGGATGGATATTTTTGAAGTAATTCAGATAATTTAATAGTCATGTCGTTATTTGGAACAATGGTATTCATGAAATATTTAATTATGCAGAGACTGAAGTATATTTTTCTATGATTAATGGTAGTACCTATCCATGGTCTTGATAATCTCTTTATTAATAACGCATTAAGTCCATATGTTTTATTCCATATTCTCGAATGGTGACAGCAGTTGTTTCTAGTAACGGTAATAATTGTCATCCAGGACTCCAATACCGGAATATTTAAGTAAAATTCTTGGGCTATCATTTTACGAATAGCATTATTCTTGATATTTTGATATATTCTAGTTAAAACTCCAAGTGGAATAATTTCTGCTAACATCCATGAAGGCGGGTAATTATCTTGATAAGTATTTTTAAAGTGTATAATGAAATCTTCTTTACTTGTATTATATTCATTATTAATTTTTTGAATAGAATTATTAAAGAGTGTAGTGCTGGCAAAATAAATTGGATTTGTCATCCAAAAAGGATCATTGGTTTCTCTACTCATTATATTGCTTATAGCACTTCTAATTGCAATCTCAATTTTCTCAATATGATTAAATATAAAAAGTCTGAGTTGTCTATCAAATCTGTAGATTAGTAGTGCTTTTTCAAAACTAGTGTTAGGTTTGAATTTATGTTGTTGTTTAGGCGATTCTAGTAGGGGATAGAAATATGCGCTAAGTCTATAATAACCAATTCTTTTTATGTAGTTTATAGCTTTAGATTCATCATTAATAATTAAGCCTCTAGTTTGTAGTAATGCAATTAAATCTGTTGGCGACGTGTATTTTTTAGAATAGAACATGATGGGTATATTAGTCGTAAGAAAAAAACGACCCGCCGATTTAAGCATTGTTAAGAGGCTTGGCGGGTTCTCGCACTGCAAAGATAGTACAAATTTTTGTATCTACAAAAAATGCAGACTCTTTTAGGGTCGGCATAAATCAAACAAGTTTGTTTCTGCTCTCACCTCACGCTTTCTTTGACATATCAAATACAGCATAAGCTATATGAAAATTAGAATAGAAATAGATCCTTTTACCAAGTCTGGTAAAAAAGTATATGAATTTATCGAATCACTAAAAGATAAAAACGGAGTTACTTATATAGATTTTAACGAAGAAGATTATTTAACAGAAAAAGATTTAGAAGAGATAGAAGAATGGTATAATAAACGAAATGGTAGAAGAATAGTTGTGAATTGCTTTCATTTAAGTATCTTTGGATAAGAAAGGCTTCGTCTCGGCATAATCAAGCTAGCATGCTTCTGCTCTCGGCTTGCACTTTCTTTGAAATATCAAATACAGCTTTTAAATGTGTCATATTGGCACTTCTTCTTTTATTTCTTCCTCTAAATAGGTAATAACTATTTAATTTCTTATTTAAAAACTTCCTATCATCCCCAGAAATCTTTGCTTTTTCCGCCGGTTAGGTATTTTAAGACTTCTACTACAAGTGAGATGAAAATGATGATTGCTAACATGGTTTGGTTCCTCCTGTATTTATTATTCTATTCTAATTGGGTTTTCGGACGCACGAGCCGTGCGTCCCTACAAATTGCCTCGGCATAATAGTTCTACTTTTTATTTTTGTATTTGCGAACCTTGCGTAAATTCGTGGGGCTTCGACAGGCTCAGCCACCGAATTTACTTAAGCCTATTATGGTATAACTTGCTATGCGATTTGATATTTGTGGTACCCGTTACAAAGATAAGGGGTGGGTTGTGTCAAAACGTGGTACAGAAGATGAGAAAATGATGCAAAAAAATGCCGACCCTAAATGAGTCGGCATAGGTAATTTAAATGGCTCCGCTTTGGGAGACGGAATAGATTGGATGATGCGAAAAATACCTTCGGTATCGGCGACATCTGTCTTATACAATTTCCCGTCACTTGCATGTAATTTCAGTTGGTTACAATTTGTAACCGACTCAGCTCCCTCTTTTTTTAATCGGTGTTTAAGTACCTTCCAATAATTACGTGCATGTTCTGTATCTGTTTGTTCCGTCAGTACTCCCACAACATCTACTACCGAAAAATACCATTTCTCTTGTTCGTTATCCCATACGGTGCGAACTTTTTTGGCTTCAAAAAGTTTGATTGATTCTTGTTTTGTCATAAAAAATGCCGACTTATTGGGTCGGCATAAGTTTATGTAATAATCCCTCGCACGCATCTTCTAATAGCTCGATGACGTGGTAGAAGCCATCGCGACCGCCGTAATAGGGGTCGGGCACGTGGTCGTCGCTGTGGCGGGTGCAATATTCGGTCATTTGGTGAATTTTACGGGTCGATTCTACATCGGGGGCGCGATCGTACAGATCGTCTATATTGCTATTGTCCATACCGATGATCAGGTCGAATTTTTCGAAGTCGGCGGTGGTAACGGGTCGAGAAATGCTATCTACGTTGTAGCCACGTTGCAAACCTGCCTCGCGCATGCGATAGTCGGCTCTTTCGCCTTGGTGATAGGATAGGATGCCGGCAGAGTCGATATAAAAGGTTTCTTCTAAGCCTATTTCTTTTACTTTCTTTTTCATCACTGCCTCGGCACAAGCCGAACGGCAGATGTTGCCTAAGCAAACAAATAGTATTTTTATCATAGGTTATTGCTTTTTGATGCGTTTTACATGGGTGCCTACTTTGACGATGTAAACTCCGGTGGGGTAGTTTATAAGGTTGATGGTATGGGTATTATCGGTCGATATTGCTTGATAAAGCGTTGTGCCCATTAGGTTAATGACGCGAATGGGGGTGTTTATTGGTATGCCGGTAATGGTTAGTTGTTGATTGTGGCAAGCGATATTTATTTTATCAACAGCGGCAGCAGGTGTGTGGGTTGGAAGATGGGCTTGCAACGCCAATCGTGCACCGTAGTAAGAAACGCTGGTATCTTCAAAGGCGTACGACCTTGCTGCAATTCGGCACAGCGTAGCAGGGCGCAAGTAAACGCCACCTCGCAGTACTCTATAGGTGCCCGATGTGGCTCCTGTAGGATTGTTTTGGGCTTGTTCGGTATAATCGGTGTAGTAGTCGGAGCACCATTCCATGACGTTCCCGCTCATATCGTATAGTCCTAATTCGTTGGGTTGTTTTTTACCTACTGCTTGGGTGCTTTCGGGACTGTTTTCTACGTACCATGCCACATCGTTTATGTAGTTAGAACCTGCGTATAAGTACCCTTTGCTAAGACTGCCGCCACGCGCGGCAAATTCCCATTCGGCTTCGGTTGGAAGTCGAAAATATTCGTCTGCCTTTAGCTGATTGGTAAGGCGGCAAAATCCATTGAGCGCATCGATAAAGCGTTGAACATCTGTGTAGGTAATGTAATAGGCAGGGTAGGAAGTTCCCAAACCATATCCCTCTGTCCACTGATTGTTAGAGGCAGCATTGGGCGTTTCGTACATAAGGGCTTCCCATAGTCCTTGTGTAATAACATATTGACCGATGTAGAAATCGTTTACGGTTACCAAGTGAACCGGTTGTTCGTTACTGCTTGCATTGGCATCATAGTTGGGCTGTTGGTTGCTTGTTTTTTGTGCTCCCATGTAAAAAGTGTTTCCTGCTACCGGCAGCATGGTAAAAGATACATCGCCTACAGTAAATGTTCGATCTGTGGCATAAGTGCTTGTAGGTAAGCATAATAAAACGCCAATAAGTAGAAGTAATTGTTTCATGTATATGTTGCTATATAACTTTAATGTAAATATAGGGTTTTATTATCATCTTTGCAACATACTTGCAAAAAACGATACGTATCTTTGTATCCTGTAAAGAATAACATTCAATTTAGTATACTATGTACGAAATGCTTAATTTGATCAATGCCATGTCGCCCTACCTATTGTTGGGCTTTTTCTTGGCGGGTGTAATGCATGCTTTTGTGCCTCAAACCTTGTATAGCAGGTATTTAACCCAAGATAATTTTTCTTCGGTATTTTGGGCTACGTTGTTTGGTATACCACTGCCACTTTGCTCGTGCGGTGTTATCCCCACAGCCATGTCGCTACGGCGAGAGGGTGCCTCTAAAGGAGCAACGGTTTCTTTTCTTATCGCCACGCCTCAAACGGGGATCGATTCTATCATAGCCACCTATTCGCTTATGGGTTTGCCTTTTGCCATTGCCCGTCCGTTGGCGGCTCTTGTGACGGCACTGATGGGAGGATGGGTCGTTAATAAGGCAGCGAGTGACAAGGCGAAGCAGGTAACCCCGGACACGGCAAACAAAGCCGCATCCATGATAGCTAATAAGGGTAAGCAATCGTTTGGTGCGAAATTATTGGCGGCACTTCGGTACGGTTACGTGGATATGATGCAGGATATAGGCAAATACCTTATCATTGGGTTGGTGGTAGCCGGCATCATTACGGTGGCTGTGCCCGAAAGTTTTTTTACACTTTTTGCCGACAATTCGTTGCTCAGCATGTTGATGGTGTTACTTTTTGCCTTACCCATGTACTTGTGTGCTACGGGCTCTATACCCATTGCAGTGGCGCTGATGCTAAAAGGATTAAGTCCGGGTACCGCATTGGTGTTGCTCATGGCGGGTCCGGCGGTTAATTTTGCCTCTGTGTTGGTGGTAGGTAGGGTGTTGGGTAAAAAGACATTGGCTCTTTACTTGCTGTCGATTATTGTGGGTTCGGTGCTATGCGGATTGGCTATCGATTATTGGTTACCTCGCGAATGGTTTGTGATGCCATGGGCGCAAATGCAGCATATAACCACTCATGCACACGGTTATTGGTCGTTTAACAGTCTTTGTACCATAGTTATGATGGCATTGTTGGTATATGCATTTGTTATGAAATACCGTGGTGGGCATCAGCATGATTGCCAATCGCATGCGTGCGATTGCACTTCGCATACAGTATGCCATGACGATGCTTGCGTTGCTCCAGTTTCTCTACAACAAACCCTTAAGGTAGAGGGCATGCGATGCAATCACTGTAAAGCCAATGTAGAAAAGGCACTACGCTCGTTACCCGAAGTAGAGCAGGTAGAAGTGTCTTTAGAAGAAAAAAAGGTGGTGATAACAGGAGCAGTATCGATCGATAAGCTAAAACAAACCATCCAATCGTTGGGCTATACGGTAAGCAATTAAATGGGTTAGTAATTACATTATGCGATAGAATAAAGTTAATATTGCATGTAAATCAATAATTTTTATAACTTTGCATCAGAATTTTAATCGATACAATTATTATGGCATTAAACGTTAAAGAAATGGGCGGAAAATCAGTTTCCTTCCTTCAAGATTTTAAAGCCTTTGCAATGAAAGGCAATGTAGTAGATATGGCTGTCGGTGTTATCATCGGTGGTGCATTTGGTAAAATTGTAACTTCGTTGGTAAACGATGTTATTATGCCTCTTATTGGTTTGGCAGTAGGTGGTGTAAACTTTACCGAACTTAAATGGGTGATTCGTGAAGCATACGTAAACGAAGCCGGCAAAGAAATAGCTGCAGCTACGCTTAACTATGGCAATTTTTTACAAGTAACCTTTGACTTTATCATCATCGCTTTCTCTATCTTTATGATGATTCGTCTTATTGGTAACATGAATCGTAAAAAAGAGGCAGAAGCAGCTGCAGCACCTGCTCCCGAACCAGCTCCTGCTCCAGAGCCGGAACCAACCAAAGAAGAATTGTTGCTAACTGAAATTCGTGATTTGCTAAAAGCTAAAAAATAATTTCAGGCAATATGCATAAAAAAGTCTCAGCCATTTACGGTTGAGACTTTTTTGTGCGTTTATAGTTACATTAGTAGGTGTATTTGCTGTAACCTTCACTTTTAGTTGCCAAAATACCATTTCTGTACACTTCTTCTGACCATGTCATATTTAAATCGTCAGACCAAGTGCTTTTATTTATAGCATAAACAGTTTCATATGGCTCACCGCCATAATTGTAAGCCTCTGATTGGTTTTCTTGTTTGATTACACCATAAGGTCCATATTCATATTTAGAAGAAGTTTTAGAGAGAATCTTACCAGCTGCATTTTTTCTGGTATTTCTGGATTCTTTTACTTGTGAAAAGGTGTTATCTACGTATGTGGTCGTATCATAGATTGTGACCTCATAGTCGGTACCTTTATTTGAAATGTATATCGAATATCTGGTTAAACCGCTATAGCTGTATTCTTCGGTTGATTCTGATTGGTGTTCTCCATCTTGGAATGAATACTTTTGTGAAATCAATCGATCCTGAATGTCGTATGTGTAGGTGTATTGGTAGTTATCGCCTTTTACCTCTTTTTCCTTTGTACGAGCGTCATCGTACCATGTTATACTATTAAGTTCTTGAGTAGTTGGATAGACACGTTTATAATGATCTGTCATTCCATCGGTTGTTACTTCTACCTTTTCTTGCAACACTTCGTCACGATAATAGGAAATTGATTTTAGATACTTGGCTTCTTCGCCTCTTTCGCTAATGGTTTTAGAAACCTTGTTTAACCACTCGGGTTCAGACTCAGAATCGGAATTGTAGGAATAAGTCTGCCAATTTGCACTTTCAATTATGTACTTGGTTTTCTTGTCTTCTGGTCCATCTGGTTCGGGTGGAGTACATGCCCCCATTAGTAGGGCAAATAGCACTAATGGTAAGTAGGTGATTCTTTTCATCATGTTTAATATTAAATGTGTTTGTAAAATAGGTTCATGTGATAAGTTACCATGAGGTTTAATGTATAATTAATGATACCGCAAATAATCCACAATATACACTTTGTCGCGCTCTGACAAAGAAATACATGCCTTGTTTAGTTGTTCGGCAAGTCCATCGTGGGGAAATAGGGCATAGTGCTCTAAAGCAGCCTTGGTATCGCCTGTTGCCCATAAGCAATGCCCCATGTACAAATGATAGTAGATGCTTTTGCTCATATCGCTTTGCAAAAACTCAATTTTGTAAAAGGCATTGAGTGCTTTTTGGTATTGTCCCAACTCGGCATAACAGCTGCCAATGTTGTAGATGATGTTTAAATCGTCCTTGGTGGCAGCATCTACTTGTTGGTAGTACGAAAGTGCCTTGTCGTATTGCTTTTGCATGCGATAGCAGTAGGCCAATTTGCGCCATGTCCACTGATCGGTGTTTTCCATTAGCTCGGCTTTTTTATAGCACGATATGGCCTCTTCGTATTGTCCCAACTTTTGGTAGCAATACCCCAATTTGCGGTATAGTAGGTCGGTGGTTTTTTGGTTGGCTGTAAGTTTTTGATAGGCAGTTAAGGCATTGTCGTATTGTTCTTTGGCAAAGAAAAAGTCTGCCAGCTGTTTTAAGAAATCGCCTTCGGGATTTAAGAAACGGAAAAATGCGGTTTCGTGTACGTTTACATCCAAGTTAAACGGATTGGTAAAAAACGATTTGCCGGCATATAACGTATAAAAACGGTACAAATCTTGCAAGTAAAGGTTGCTAATCAACTGGCTCGATGCTTGCTGAATGTCGCTCATCTGCTCGTCGCCCATTTTTATTTGTTCTACCATCGATTTGCGGTAGTCGGACGGAATCATCTGCAAATTAAAGCAGAAAGAATATTTGTCGGAGTCGCACAAAAAGTGCGTTAGGCTGAGTAGCTTTGCCAAACTATTTTCTTCGTCGCTATCGGACAAGGTTAAATCGCCAACAGAGGGATGTGCTGTATTGAATGGCAATAGCCAGTTTTCAAAATCGTTAAAAAACGGATATCCTTTCATCTGCGAAAAGGTGCTGAGGTTGATGTCAGAGCCTTCGCGTTGCATTTTGGCGTATCCTTCTACCTTGTCTTGTATGCCACTTTCTTCTAACATGTCTTGCCAACTATGTGAGGCTTCCTCATAGTCGTCTGTATCAAACGAGTCGTTCGATAAAATATCTCTATGAATTTTAGGCGCCAATTTGGTGATGGTGGGCAATACATTTTGTTGTATATCTTGGGTGATACGCTCTGTTTCTTTGCTGCGAATAAGTTGTTTTACGATGTGTTGGGCATTTTGCACCATTTGGTCATCGTCCAACAAAATTTGCAACCTGTTGTTAATGGCAGGGTATAGGGGATACCTGTCTTTATACAAAATCAGGCAGATGATAATGCCGGTTAGGGCACGCATCGAGGTTTGGATGTGCTGATTTTGGCAAAACTCAAACAAAATGCGCAGTTTGTTTTCGTCGAATAGTTCGATGCAACTCAGCGTAATGGCACTAACCACCCAAGCTGTTTGGTACATGTCGCCTTGCTCATTTAAGTGCATGGCTTCTTCTACAAGGGATGCGCTGTATCGTTTGGGTTCCCAATATTTGGCAAATAGGGCGTTGGTAGCAATGGGTTTAACCGAGCGCGTAGCGAGTAAATCGTCGGTTAGTTCGTAGGTTTGTCGCAACAGATGCAAAAAAATGGTTTCTCTTTCGGGGTCTGCCGTTTTTTCTGCCCAGTGTGTAAGCAGTCGTTGGTAGTTAGATTTGATATCCTCCAAGGGCTCGTTGGTGGTGCCTTTGGTGAGCAAAGCAAGCTGTGCCAACGCTCTGCCCAAGGTTTGTTGGGCAAGCGAGGCATAGATTATTTTTTTGATAGCTGCGCTGGATTGTGCCATGGTCTCTTATTGTGCGTTTGCACTCAAGAAAGCTTTGAAATCGGCAAACTCTTTGCTTAGTTCGACACTTTGTTTGGTGCCGCGCATAAAGGCTTGTAATTTTTCGGGAATTTCGACCTTCTCGCCAATGATATTTTCTACCGTGCTTAAGAATTTGGCAGGGTGGGCAGTCTCTAAGAAGATGCCGGTTTCGCCTTCGCGTAGCATGTCTTTAAGGGCTTGATAACCGCATGCACCATGAGGATCAAGTAGATACCCTGTTTGTTGGTAGCATGCCTTGATGGTTTCTGTAATATCCTCGTCGGTATAACGCGCACCGCCAATTTCGGCAGTAATGGCTTTGTGCGAATGTCCGTAAAGGTCAATGACACGCGCAAAGTTGCTGGGGTCGCCTACATCCATGGCATTAGCAAGGGTGGCTACCGATGGGCGTGGTTTGTACTCGCCCGTTTTTAGGTATTCCAAGAAAATATCGTTGCGGTTGTTGGCTGCAATAAAACGTTTAACAGGTAAGCCCATTTTTTTGCCAAACAAACCAGCTGTAATGTTACCAAAGTTGCCACTGGGCACGCAAATAACGGCATTGTCGGCTTTCCCTAACTTTTTAAGTTGTGCGTATGCGTAAAAATAGTAGAACGATTGGGGCAAGAAACGAGCCACGTTGATGGAGTTGGCAGAGGTTAATTTCAATTGGGCATTAAGCTCGTCGTCCATAAAGGCTGTTTTTACCAAGCGTTGACAATCGTCAAAGGTACCATCTACCTCGATGGCAGTAATGTTTTGTCCCAAGGTGGTAAATTGGCATTCTTGAATAGCACTTACCAAACCTTTGGGGTATAGTACATATACATGAATGCCTTCTACACCCAAGAAACCGTTGGCAACGGCACTACCGGTATCGCCTGATGTGGCTACCAATACATTGACATTTCCTTTTTGTCCTTCTTTTTGGATAAAATAGCCCAATAGGCGCGACATAAATCTGCCACCTACATCTTTAAATGCCAAAGTTGGACCATGGAATAGTTCTAAGCTGTAAATATTGTCGGTTACCTTTACCAAAGGTGCATCGAAACTTAACGTGTCGTATACAATTTTTTTAAGTGCATCGGCTTCGACGTCTTCGCCAAAGAAAGCATCGGCTACGGTGTAGGCAATTTCTTGAAACGATAGGTTTTCGATGTTTTCAAAAAATGACGCTGGTAAAGCCTTGATGATGTCGGGCATAAAAAGACCTTTGTCGTCTGCCAATCCTTTAATAACGGCATCTTTTAGGCTAACGCCCTTGATTTGTCCATTTGTGCTGTAATAGTTCATGGTATGATGTTTTGATTATTTTTTGTCGAATAATAGTTGCATAAATTCGTTGTCCGATACATGCCCGTATATTCCTTTTAATGCAGCTTGCTCGTCGTAAACATGTACGTCGTCGCCTGCCTGTGTGGGATTGTAAATTACAAAAGGTACAGGAGCATTGGAGTGCGTTTTGATGGCGCAAGGGGTGGGATGGTCGGGCAAAATAGCAATTGTAACGGGCTCATCCCATTTAGACACTGCCTCAAAAATAGGTTTTACAATTCGGCTGTCCAAGTATTCGATGGTTTTTACTTTTAGGTCGATGTTGCCTTCGTGTCCTGCTTCGTCGCTGGCTTCTACGTGCAAAAAGACAAAATCGTTGCTTTTTAATGCTTCTATGGCCGCTTGTGCCTTGCCCTCATAGTTGGTGTCATACAAACCGGTGGCACCTTCTACCTCAATAACCTGCAAGCCTGCATATACGCCTATGCCTTTTATTAAATCTACAGCCGATATAACAGCACCGCTTGTAATACCTACTTTTTGTGCCAAAGTTTGCATGCTGGGTTTATAGCCGGGCGACCATACCCAAATGCTGTTGGCGGGATCTTTGCCTTCTGCTATGCGTTTAAGGTTGACGGGATGATCTTTTAAAAGTTCTTGCGATTTGATGGTTAGCTCGTTAAGCAAAAGGGCGGTTTGTTCGGCTTCGGGTACCAAGGCTTGCACCATTACGTCTTTTGCAGGTGTGCCGGGTACATCGTGTGGCGGGGTACAGTTGATGCGTTTGTCGCCTCCTTTCATCACCAACAAATGACGGTACGAAATGCCGTTGTGAAAGGTAAAAATGTCGTTCCCTAATTTTTCTTGCAAAAATTCGATAAGGATCTTTGCTTCCTCATTGCTGATGTGACCGGCAGAGTGGTTTTTGATATTGCCGTTTTCGATGCAAATAAGGTTGCACCGCATTGCCATCTCGCCGGGCTGAATGGCAACACCTATGCTGGCAGCTTCTAACGAGCCGCGTCCTTCAAATTCGGTACGTACATCGTAGCCCAAAACGGTCATGTTGGCAATTTCGCTGCCGGGTTTAAATCCACTTGGTACGGTACTGAAGATGCCATTTTTACCCAAACGGGCGATGTGGTCTATGTGGGGTTTGTGGGCAGCTTGTAGGGGTGTCTTCCCACCTAAAGCGGCAATGGGTTCGTCTGCCATGCCGTCGCCTA
>JAFVZF010000106.1 GCA_017508305.1 Paludibacteraceae bacterium
ATAAGTTCAATACCTTTTAATTGACGCTGACGTTCTCTGTCGATGATGTCAAAAATGACGTTGTCTCTTTTCATGAATGTGGATATTTATAATGTTTCTAATAATCGATCTAATTGCATTTCGTCTTGTACCAAAACTTGACGTGATTTACTACCATCGGCAGCTCCGACAATGCCGGCGGCTTCCAATTGATCCATGATGCGACCGGCACGATTATAGCCAATGGAGAATTTACGCTGAATCATAGAGGTAGACCCAGATTGACTGAGTACGACCATACGAGCTACCTCGTCAAACATAGGATCCCGCTTACTCATATCTACGCCGCTCAAATTGGTATCACCATCTCCTATTTCTACCTCGGGTAGGGCAAATGGATGTGGATAGCCTTGTTGCTCGCCAATATGTTTACAGATGGCTTCTACCTCGGGTGTATCGATAAATGCACATTGTACGCGCACCAAATCACTGCCCTGCAAAAACAATAAGTCGCCACGGCCTATTAGTTGGTTGGCTCCGGATGCATCTAAGATGGTTCGTGAATCTATTTGTGAGGCTACTTTAAATGCCATACGACCGGGGAAATTGGCTTTGATATTGCCGGTAATGATATTGGCAGCAGGACGTTGCGTGGCTATAATGGCATGAATACCCGCAGCACGTGCCAATTGCGCAATACGAGCAATGGGCATTTCTACCTCTTTTCCTGCAGTCATGATAAGGTCGGCAAATTCGTCGATGATTACTACAATATAAGGTAGGTAGCGGTGTCCATGCTCCGGATTTAATTTGCGATTAACAAATTTCTCGTTGTACTCTTTAATATTACGAACATGTGCCTTTTTAAAGAGATCGTTACGATCGTCCATCTCTTTACATACCGAATTAAGGGTTTGTACCACCTTATTCACATCGGTAATAATGGCATCGTCGTTTTCCGGCAATTTGGCCAAGAAGTGTTTCTCTAAATCACTGTATATGCTAAACTCCACTTTTTTGGGGTCGACCAGAATCATCTTTAACTGCGAAGGGTGTTTTTTGTAAAGTAAAGATGTTATAATCGCATTGAGCCCAACAGACTTTCCTTGACCTGTAGCACCTGCTACTAATAGGTGAGGCAACTTGGCAAGGTCTACCATAAATACCTCGTCGGTAATAGTTTTACCAATAGCTATGGGCAAATCAAACGTGGTTTCTTGGAATTTTTTAGAGGCCAATAGCGACTGCATGGGTACGATTTGTGCATGTTTGTTGGGCACCTCAATGCCAATGGTCCCTTTGCCGGGAATAGGAGCAATAATACGTATGCCAATAGCCGATAGACTAAGTGCAATATCGTCACCAAGGTTGCGTATTTTGGAGATACGGATACCATCGGCAGGTATAATTTCGTACAAAGTAATGGTAGGACCAATGGTTGCTTTTATCTCTTTGATGCCGATGCCATAATTTTGCAAGGTACGAATAATACGTTCTTTGTTGGCTTGCTGCTCTTCTGCATCGATTTTTGCCGTGGCATCAAATTGCTTTAATAAATCAAAGCCCGGATATTTGTAGTGAGGTAAATCAAGGGTAGGGTCGTATTGGCCATATTGCTCCACCAATTCAGAACCTGCATCCATGCCTTTTACCACTTCAAAACCAATCTCGTCCGATGCTTGCAGTGCATCGTCTGGTGGGTTGGTTACTTCGAAGGGGACGTTATCGGCATCGTTATTATCGGCAGCATCCATTGCCTGCTCTTCGTTTGGTAGCTCATTGATAGTAACTGTTTGGTCCAACTCATCAAGATCGATTAGAGCAATATCATCGTCTTGCATTTCTTCTTGTACAACAGTTTCTTCTGCTGTCGGAGTAGCTTCGACAGGGAAATTAGTAACCTCTTGTGGCTGTTTCTTACGTTGGAACACCCCGACAACGGCATGCGTTATGCAATGGTATACACCCACAAAGCCGATGATACAATAAATAAGCAGTGTGGTTAGTAACAGTAAGGACAATCCTAATGTGCCGATGGTTTGCTGTGCCAAAAGTACCATTTCATTGCCATGTACACCTCCTAACTGCAGGTATGGCAACGAAGAGGCAAAGGGCAATACCAATGCCATAAATAGGGATATCCAAATGGTAAAAAAGAGGGTAGAAATTAGCCCTTTCGTCAAAGAATAGGAAAGAGTCGGGTGCAACAATTTAATACTGACAGCTCCCATGTATAATGGCCAAAGCAAGGTGGCAACCCCAAACCATTGATTGATAAATATATTGGCTAATTTGGCACCTATCGAGCTGCCTGCATTGGAGTATGTTGCATGATTAGAATCAATATCCGACAAACTGTGATAGAGCAGGTTATAATCTTGATCACCGGAAAGCAGAAACGACAATAGGGATACGAAAATATAAAAGCTAATCACCAACAACAAAATGCCGGTAATGATGCGCGTTTTTTCATTTTGAAAAAACGACTTTACTACCGACATGTCGATTTTTTTTCTTTGCTGTTTTTTGGCCATACTTGATAAAGCTCTCCCAATTTTCATGCAAAGGTAAAAAATATCTTTGAGTTATACCTAATAAACAAGTGAGAGATTTTCAACAATTTATTTATCAACAAAAATGTTGCTTTTAACACTTTCTACGCACGTTTTTTACAAAATTTCGCCTATCTTTGGGATGATTTATGTCATTGATCGAACAAAGGGTACAAAAATCACCAAAGAAACAATTCTTTTTTAATTATTATACGTATGAAAAAATTGCAGAAGTACTTGTTACTGACAATGTTGCTATTTGGTAATGCGATAGCAGCTTTGGCAAGTAACTATGGCGATGTGTTCAATGCAACCCGCACTGACTTTCGCGATGAGTCGATCTATTTTATCATTACGACTCGCTTTTTTGACGGAGACGAATCCAACAATGTGCAATGTTGGGATAATCAAACCGCTAATGCACAAGACCCACCTTGGCGTGGTGATTTTAAGGGGTTAATCGAACGTTTAGACTACATCAAAGCCTTGGGCTTTACTGCGGTATGGATTACCCCAGTTGTAGAAAATGCCTCGGGTTACGATTATCACGGTTATCATGCGATTAACTTTGACAAAGTGGACAAACGCTACGAGTCTGAGGGTGTTGGTTTCCAAGAAGTTATCAATGCAGCACACGCAAAAGGCATGAAAATTATTTTGGACATTGTGCTTAACCATTCAGGTAATTTTGGCGAAGAAAACCTTTTTAAATTTTTCAATCGCGACTACAACGGCGACTGGACCAATACCGACCATTTAAAACCTTACACCAAGAAAGATGGTGGTATATTGCCCGATAATTATGCTTCTTTAAACGGTGATGCACAACACAGTGCCCGTATTACGTACATGAAAAACAGAAATGGCAACTACGACAGTAGAAATGTTTATCACCACGTGGCAAATGAATGGAACTGGGACGATTATAGCAGATGGTATGGGCAAATTGCAGGCGACTGCGTCGATTTAAATACCGAAAACCCATACGTTTCTAATTATTTGGTTAAATGCTATGGTAAATTTATTGCGATGGGCGTGGATGGTTTCCGCATCGACACATCTGGTCACATTTCGCGTCTAACCTTTAACAAATCATTTATTCCTCAATTCCAAGCTTTGGCAGAACAACACAAGGCGAAACGTAATAATGGTCCGTTCTTTATGTTTGGCGAAGTATGTGCACGCTCTCGTCAGGTTACCTATTTTCAACACGAAAATGCTTCGCCTTATTTTTACACGTGGAAAGAATCAAAAGATTACGCATGGGACACCAGCGAAACTTCGTGGAACAATTTAGTTATAAACGAAGGGGAGTTTGGTACACATACCAACATGAAATCTACCCAACAACAAGGTAAAGATTATGGAGATGATAGCGGTATGCCAACCTCTAATAATCACTACTTAAATGGGAACGACTATCACACTCCCGATCACAGCAAAAACAGTGGCTTTAGTGTAATCGACTTTCCTATGCATTGGAATTTTGAAAATGCCAATAGTGCATGGAGCATCAAAGGTGGCGACAATTTGTACAACGATGCTACTTACAATGTAGTTTATGTAGATTCGCACGACTATTCGCCTGATGGTGGTTCTTCTTTGAGCCGTTTCCCAGGCGATCAAGCAACATGGGCAGAAAATGCTTCGTTGATGTTTACCTTCCGTGGTATTCCTTGTATATATTATGGCTCTGAAATCGAGTTTAGAAAGGGTGTCAGAATCGACCCGGGTCCACACGGTCCATTGTCTAATACAGGACGTGCTTACTATGGTGGATATATTACTGGCGATGTTAAAGCAAGTGGTTTTGCAGAATACGAAGCAAGTGGTAATGCAAAAGCTACTCTTAGCCATCCATTAGCCCTACACTTCCAACGTCTTAACAAAATTCGTATGGCGGTTCCCGCACTACGTAAAGGGCAATATAGCACTGATAATTGTAGCGGTTCTTTTGCCTTTAAGCGTCGTTATACCGATACCAAAACAGATTCGTACGCATTGGTATGTATTAGTGGTAATGCTACATTCAAGAGTATTCCCAATGGTAAATATACAGATGTCGTTACAGGTGATATTAAAAACGTAACAAACAATCAACTATCTGCGTCATGCAGTGGCAGAGGCAACTTACGTGTATATGTGTTAGATACAGAAAAAACCAAAGCACCCGGAAAAGTGGGCGAAGATGGCAAGTACATTTACGCAACAAAATCTGTTACCACCAAACAAGAGAGCTATGATGGTAAAGAAGAAGCTGGTGCTACCAACACCGGCGGCGGAACAGGAGGTAATGCTAACGAACCAGAAAATCCTATCGAACCATGTGTAGCTAAAGGCGAACATGCTGTATTCTTTAAACGTCCCGACGGTTGGGGATCTATCATTAATTGCTATATATGGAAAGGTAGTACCGCTGCTATTGCAGGATGGCCCGGCGCAAAAATGACCAATTTAGGAGATGGAAACTATAAGATAACCTTAAATGAAGACTTGACTGGATATAGCTTTATCTTTAATGATGGTAGCAATCAAACAGCCGACTTGCCTAATTTGCAAATGAGTGTTATGTACGATAAAAATGGCACCAAAATTAGGACCATTGCTCAAGGCGATTGCGAAGCTGGCGAAGGTGTAGGCGGTAACACAGGTGGAAATACAGATCCTACAACTCCTAAACCCGTTATTAAACCGGGCGAACAATGCATATTCTTCCAAGCACCTTCTGGTTGGAGTGCTGTACATTGCTATGTATGGTACGGAGCTGGCGAAAGCGACGCAGAAAAAATCAATGGTGCATGGCCCGGTAAAGCATGTGAAAACATGGGTAATGGTATATTTAAGTTCTGTTTTGATCAAACTATCGGACAACCATCTAAGTGGAACGTTATCTTTAACAACGGGAATGGCGGAACCGGTAACCAAACAGAAGACATGCCTTGTATAAACGCACAATTGTACCAAATGGATGGTAGTTCCACTACTGTTGGTATAGAAGACATCTTTGCACAAGATGTAGATGTGTACGCTTACGAACGCACCATTTTTGTAACCAATACAGCAGACAGAATGATTACAGTGCGTAGTTTGGATGGTCGTGTTCTATACAACGGCACCAATACTATTATTCCTGTACAATCTGCCGGTATCTACTTGGTATCGATAGAAGGTGCTACCTTAAAAGTGATGGTACAATAATCTATGAAGACTAATCGGTGAAAGTTTGTGCGAGGCGAATGTAGAGACAAAGTTTACTTTGGCTATGCTAAGCCGATGCCAAACTTATTACATGATTTTAGGCTTCGGTTCTGCATAACCCATGTAAACATGGTTTCTGCATTCACCTCGCGCTAAAATTCATGAGGGCGTAGCCCGAATAATCGACGAACCGATTAGTTGCACTAAAAAGGGAGAAAGTTAACTTTCTCCCTTTTTTTATTATGTTAATCACAGCCTAAAAGACTAATCGGCAAATCGACTCGATGAATCGAAATACAAGTGACTAGCGACGAGTGACGAACGACTAAATATCTCCTTACCAACATAGTACATATAAATCACCTCGTGGATTGATGCACATCAAAGGTACTTGGGTAACATTGAAAATATGTTGTTCTTTGGGTCCTAAAATAATGTCGTCTAAACCATAATCACGCGAAGTAGAGATAATTACCATGTCGTATGCTTTGCTTATTGCTTGTTTGGTTACTTCTTTTTCTACTTTAAAGCTATCCTTCGTACCCATTTCTACTTGATAGGATAGCTGAAACTTATCGTATAATCCCGTAATGGCTGTTGCATTTTTTTGTGCTTTACTGCCGTAATCTTTGGCTACAATAACGTGTAATTTCGATTGTAAA
>JAFVZF010000107.1 GCA_017508305.1 Paludibacteraceae bacterium
AACTCCTAACTCCTCACTATCTCCCTTTAATGGCCTCGTAGATAAGTACCCCTGCTGCAACCGATACGTTGAGCGAAGAAATGTTGCCGTTAATGGGAATGCTTACATGTTCGTCGCAAAGTTCCAATATTTCGGGCGATATACCTACATCTTCGGCACCCATTACCAAAGCGATAGGACCGGCGTAATCGGCTTCGGTATAGGATTTGGTAGCTTTTTCTGAGGCAGCAAAAACCCTCAAGCCACATTCTTTTAAAAAGCCAACCATGGCTACCAAATTGTGCTCGCGACATACCGGAAGCGACAAAAGTGCACCTGCAGAGGTTTTGATGGCATCAGCGTTGATGCTGGCGCTGCCTAATTGCGGAATCATGATGGCATCCACACCGGCACATTCGCAGGTACGGGCAATGGCACCAAAATTACGCACATCGGTCACTCCGTCCAACACAACGATAAAAGGGCATTTGGCTTCTTCGTACAATTGTGGAATAAGGTGGGTAATGCGCCCGTATGCCACAGGCGATATAAAAGCAATGGCACCTTGGTGGTTTTTGTTGTTGATAATGCGGTCTATTTTTTCGACAGGCACACGTACAACCGGAATGTTTCTGCCCTTTACGGCAGCAAATAGTTCTTGCGAAAGTTCGCTCTGTATGTCTTTTTTGAGCAGGATTTTATCGATTTCGTGTCCTGCTTCGATGGTTTCGATGATGGCGCGGATGCCAAAAATCATTTTATTTCCCGATTCGTTGTTTTTTCGAGAAGGCTGGTTGCGTTTAAAATTCTTGTGGTACATGTGGATGACGCTATAATGTAAGAGGCACCTTTTATGTCAAGGTGCCTCATTGGTTTTTATTCGGCTTCTTTTTCGTTTAACGATGCCATTATTTTTTCTTCCAATTCTGCACTCAGTTCGGGGTTGTCCGCCAATAACTTTTTGACAGCGTCTCTGCCTTGTGCTAATTTGGTATCGCCGTAGCTAAACCAAGATCCGCTTTTTTTAATAATGCCCATTTCGACACCCAAATCAATGATTTCGCCAATGCGCGAAATACCTTCGCCAAACATAATATCAAATTCGGCTTTGCGGAACGGGGGAGCCACCTTGTTTTTTACAATCTTGACACGTGTTTGGTTGCCGATTACCTCATCGCCGTCCTTGATCTGACCGATACGGCGAATGTCCAATCGAATGGAGGCGTAAAATTTAAGGGCGTTACCGCCGGTCGTGGTTTCGGGGTTGCCAAACATGACGCCAATTTTTTCGCGCAATTGGTTGATGAAAATACAGCAAGTGTTGGTGCGGTTAATGTTAGCAGTCAATTTGCGCAAAGCTTGCGACATCAAACGGGCCTGCAAACCTACTTTGTTTTCGCCCATATCGCATTCTATTTCGGCTTTCGGAGTAAGCGCTGCTACCGAGTCGATGACAATAATATCAATGGCTGACGAACGAATAAGTTGGTCGGCTATTTCGAGTGCTTGTTCGCCATCGTCGGGTTGTGAAATAAATAGGTTGTCGATGTCTACTCCTAATTTTTCTGCATAGAAACGGTCAAAGGCATGTTCGGCGTCGATAATGGCAGCAATACCACCTGCTTTTTGTGCTTCAGCAATGGCATGGATGGCCAATGTGGTTTTACCGGACGATTCGGGGCCATAAATTTCAATGACCCTTCCGCGTGGAAATCCACCAACGCCCAATGCAATATTTAACCCCACAGATCCGGTGGGAATAACCGGAACATCTACTACTTTGTTGTCGCCCAACTTCATAATAGTGCCTTTACCGTGGTCTTTTTCAATTTTGTCGATTGCCAGTTGCAATGCTTTTAACTTTTCGGCATTGGGCAATACTTTTGTGTCTTTTTTGTCTTGTTCTGCCATAAACTTTGGTTTTTAGATTAATAATTAAGATGCAAAATCACTCATGCAAATGTAGGAAAAAAATGATGGAAAACAGTACTGTCTGTTATATATTTTATCAACATTCTGCGTTGCTTTCTTCGTTGGTACGTACCACCATGACTTTGTCTATACGTGCTCCGTCCATGTCAACCACTTCTATACGGAACGATTGCCATGTAATGAATTCTCCTGCCGATGGAATGTGTTCTAACTCGTTTAAAATCAATCCGCCGATGCTGGTATAGGACGTTTCGCTGTTGTACAGTTCTGTGCAATCAAAGTACTCCAAAAAATCATAAATGGGGCAACTGCCATCGATGAGCCAACTTTTTTTATCTGCACGGGCGATGATGTTGGGAGCATCGTGGGCATCTTCAAGACTGCCTACCAATCCTTCCAATATGTCGTGTAAGGTAATTACTCCTTGCAAACTGCCGTATTCGTCGCATACCAATGCACGGTGCAACTTGTTTTGTTTAAATGATTCTAATGCTTTGTAAACGGTCATGCTCTCAGGAAAGTAAAGGGCTTTTTTCATGACCGTCGATAGCTCAAAATCTTTTTCCGGCAATGTCAATATCAAGTCTTTTAAACTAACCATGCCGCACAATTGGTCTATGCTGCCGTTGATAACGGGGTATGCTTCGTGCAGGTGTTGGGTAATTACTTCTTTTATTTGATAGGGTGTCATGGCGATGTCCATGCAGATAAGGTCTTTGCGCAAGGTCATGATCGACGATACGCGTTGGTCGCCCAATACCAGCACACGCTCCATAATATCTTGCTCTACTTCTTGTACTTCGCCGGCTTCTGTTCCTTCTTGTATAATGGATTTGATTTCTTCTTCTGTAACTTTGTTTTCTTGTTCTGATACACCGAGTATCTTGGTTAATAACTGCGTGCTTTGCGAAAGAATCCATACAAAAGGATGGGCTATTTTAGACAAAAGTTGCATGGCAGGTGCAACTGCTTTGGCTACACTGGTTGCTTTACTAATGCCAATGCGTTTGGGTACCAATTCGCCCAAGACAATGGATAAATACGTAACAATCATGACAATGAGTGTCTGCGACAAGGGATAGGCAATGCTTTGAGATAACCCCCAACCGATTAGTATATTTCCCATTCGTAACGCCAAGGCATCGCCCGAGTAGATACCGGTTACTATGCCAATGAGGGTAATGCCAATTTGCACGGTAGATAAAAAACGATCGGGCTCGCCGGATAATGCAAGGGCTGCCTTGGCACTTTTGCTACCTTTTTTGGCATCGTTGCTTAGTTTGGCTTTGCGTGCCGAAATAAGGGCAATTTCTGACATCGAAAAAACTCCATTTAATAAAATAAGTACGGCGATAATGATCAGCTCTTTCATGTGATTGTAAATGTTTTTTGCAAATGTAAGCATAAATTATGCGATATTGATTGCTCCACTTTTTAATTAGGAATTTTTAAGTAGAATATCTGCGACAGACTTTTTACTAACAACTAATATAGCTATCTTTGTGCTCGTTATGTTAAACGTGATTTTGCGCATAATAGGAACTCTTTCGTTGGCGCTTGGCTTGCTGGGGATTGCCTTGCCCGTGCTACCTACTACGCCTTTTTTGCTTTTAACGGCTTACTGTTATTTGCGCAGTGCACCGGCATGGCACAAGCGCTTGTTAGAAAGTAAGCATTTAGGCCCCTATATCAAAAATTTTCAAGAAAATAAATGTATTCCCAAGCGCATCAAAGTCTACTCCATTAGCATGCTGTGGTTAACCATTACAATATCGGCAGTATTCGCGGTGTCGTTATGGTGGGTGCGCTTGCTGTTGCTGGTTGTCGCCATTGGCGTAACCTGTCATATTTTATCTTATCCCAGTACCCCTCAAAAAGAGCATCATGGCAAAGAATAAGTATTATACCGTATGGAAAGGCAAAGTGCCGGGCGTGTATGCTTCGTGGAAAGCATGCGAAGAACAAGTGAAAGGCTTTGAAGGAGCACAGTATAAGGGGTTTGAAAGCAAAGAAGAGGCTACGGTTGCTTTGTCGCAAAATTATTGGCAGTTTGTTACGACCAAAAATAGCAAGACCAAGCAACTGCCAACCATTGCTTCTTATATTGCCGATAGTTTGGCGGTAGATGCGGCATGTAGCGGTAATCCCGGTGATATGGAGTATCGGGGTGTGTACGTAAAAACAGGACAACAAATTTTTATTCAGGGAATATACAAGGAGGCAACCAATAATATAGGCGAATTTTTAGCCATTGTGCACGGATTGGCGTTGCTAAAAAAACAAGGCAGCAATATGCCCATTTATTCGGATAGCGTTACGGCGCAATCGTGGGTAAAAGCTAAAAAGTGCAAGACAAAGTTGGAAAAAACACCTCAAAATGCTCCTGTTTTTGAACGCATCGCAGCTGCCGAGCGGTGGTTGCAAACCAATACATACACCAATCCTATTCTAAAATGGGATACCCCTCATTGGGGCGAAATTCCTGCCGACTTTGGTCGGAAGTAGCTTATTTAAACTCCCATTCCCACTTGTCGTTGTCGATAGTGACAAGCCCATACTCCCCATTTTTTAAGGCACCCGTGGTTAGGTAGCGAACCCCCAATCGGGTTTGATCGTTGCGTTGATGCGCGTGGCCACTAAACACCGCTGTTACTTGGTGGTCGCCAAATAGGCGATACAAGGTGTGCATTTCGTCAGACATGAAAATTCCGTTGTTTATCCCTTGCAGGCTAAAATTAGTATGCGTTATTACAAAGCAGTGGCGGTACGATTTGCGTTTGCGCAGTACATCACATAGCCAATCGTATTGTTTTTTGCCCAAAGTGGCGCTGGCGGATTCCAAAAAGAGGAGTAAATCGGTGGCTGTTGGCGTTTTTATCTCGAGGGTGTAGGTAGACGAGCCAAATCGGTCGTAGTAGATGTTCCAATCAAAAAAAAGGTCGTGATTGCCGGCAGTATAAAATGCGGGCAATGGACTTTGTTTTTGCAAGGTGTTGTAGGTAAAGTCGGCTTCGTCGGCATCGCCGTTATATAAGTCTCCGTTGTATACGATAAATAGCTCGTTACTGCTGCTGTTTACTTGTTCAAAGAAGTGTTCCAAATAAGGGGGGATTTCTTTTTTGAGGTGCAAATCGCTACACACCCAGAAACCGTATTTGTCATCGGCTGTAAATAGCATATTTTCTTCTTGTTGCATGTTGCGATTGATGGATTGCTCAAAACGGGTATCAACATCACAATCAGTATAAAAGAACTTGCCAAAATTGACATCTTCGCATGCCGATAAAATAAGCAGCAAGGCTGTTGTTAAAAGGACAGAGGCTGTTTTTCTCATAGTTTCGTGTCGTTTTGAGTGGTTCTTTCTGTAAAATTCCAGATAATGGCTACACGTACTTTCCAATCGTAGTGATTGTACGAAATGTTGCCCAAACCGGCGGGTTGATAGATGCCCTCAATTTGGTAGGTAAGGTTTTGGGGATAAGAGTAACTGCCCGCCAAGAATACCATGGGCTCCATGGCATGCCCTACCGACATGATGTCAAAGTCTTTGATGCCTACGGTAAGGTTGTAAGGGGTGCCTTTCTTCCATACGTATGCTTGAATGCGGTACAAGAAATTGGTAAATTCGGCTTCGCCTTGATGGTCGTAGCACGAGTAGTTGTATCGGATGTTGTACCCTAATTCGACTTCGACATGGGGATGGCAGTAGGTGGCACTGATGCCCCAATTGTGCTCGCGAATGAGCGAAATGCGATGCGGATTTAGCAGGTACCGAAAGGTCAACTCTAACGGAAATTTGGGTATTTCAAACAGGTAGTCGACCTGCATATCTAACGCATGAAAAGTAAGCTTGTTTTGTGGAGCAGATGTAATGCCCAAGCCCAATAAAAAGTCAAAACCTTTGTATTGATAGTTGGCGTTAATGTCTACGTCTACGTATGTTTGACTAATGGGATTGTTACCGACGCTGATGTAGGCGCCCAATGTACTTTGTGCGCAAGTATATGTAGCACTGCCTATGATTAACAAAATGAGAAGTATCTTTTTCATGAGTCAATAAATTGAATAATTGCGTTTTCATCGTCAGGATGAAACCAAGTAATATCAGTGTCGCGATTAAACCAAGTTAGTTGTCGCTTGGCATAGTGACGTGAATTTTGCTGTATCAGTTCAATGGCCCTTTGTTCGCTTTCTATTTTGCCGTCCCATAGCGCAAACCATTCTTTAAATCCTACGGTGTTTAGTGAGTTGTACGACTTAAGCGGATATACCTTTTGTGCTTCTGCTTTGAGACCGCTCTCTACCATTAGGTGGACACGCTTATTGATGCGGTCGTATAGTTCGGGGCGTGGGCGGTTTAAACCTATTTTTAGGATGCGAAAGGGTCTTTCTTTTTTGCGGTGCGATAGCAGGGTAGAATAAGGTTTGCCCATTTGTAAGCAAACTTCTACGGCGTGCATCACGCGGCGGTAGTTGCACAGGTCTACTTTATTGTAATGCGTTGGATCCAACTGTTTGAGCATGCTTTGCAAGGTGGCAAGCCCCTCGTTCTGGTAAATGTCTTGTACTTTTCGACGAATGCTGTCGCTGACAGTAGGAATGTCGTCCATACCATTGCATACGGCATCGATGTACATCATAGAACCGCCTGTTAGGACCACGTAGTCGTGTTGCAAAAACAGTTCCTCGATTATTTGTAGTGCATCTATTTCGTACTGACCGGCACTGTATTCTTCGGTTAACGCTTTGGTGCCAATAAAATAGTGGGGTACGGTGGATAGTTGTTTGGCGGTGGGGGCTGCTGTGCCAATTTCAATGCCCTTGTATATCTGGCGCGAATCGGCAGATACAATAGATGTGCAAAAGCGTTGAGCCAACCGAATGCTTAAATCGGTTTTCCCAACGCCTGTAGGTCCTAATAGTACGATGAGGGTTTTCATGACAATGAACCAAATTCATCGTCAAAGTTCATGTCGCTAAAACTTTCGTTGTCCAACTCGTCCAAATCAAATCCTTCGTCACCATAAAAGTTTTCGTCGAAAATTTCGGCATCTTTCTTGACGGTGTTGCTCAATGACTCAATGTCTTCTAATTTGTATTGTTCGGGAGCTGTGCCCAAAGCCGCTGTGCAAACAGCCTCTTTCAAATCTTGTCCCGGAATAATTTCTTTTAGTTCCATAAAGAAAGCCCGGTCGGAGATATAATCGAATACGTACAATACTTTTTGGTGCTCTTCGGTAATAAGCTCGTCCAATGTAGTCTCACCCATAACATAGTTGTCTACATCCGAGGTGGTGTCCATCTCAACTAACGTGATTTCTTGCTCTTTTTCCCAATCGTCGTTGCAGATAAAGAACGAGGTCATCGCATCTTTGTCGTACTTAACCGCATCCAAAATAGCATGGTGTAAATCCAAAAAAGTAGCTTCAGAATCAATGGATATTTCGCGCATGAATTCTGCTTCTTCGTCGGAGATGAATAAAAACTTGTAAATCATGGTAGTAAATGTTATGCGTGTAGCTGTTCTTCTAATTCTTCTACGCAACGACGAAATTGTTTGTCGGTTTCTGCTAAGTCAGATACCGTTTTGCAGGCATGCAGTACGGTAGCGTGGTTGCGGTTGCCAATGGTAGTGCCAATGGTGGTAAGCGTTTCTTCGGTTAGCTTATTGGCAAAGAACATGGCAATTTGACGAGCTTGTACAATTTCGCGTTTGCGCGATGCCGATTGCATTTGTTCGGTGGTTACGCCAAAATATTTGCAAACCGTATCGACAATCGATTTGATACTTTGCTTGTTTTCGGTGGTGCCTACAAGGTTAGATACCACTTTTTTTGCCAAATCAAGGTTGATTACTCGTTGGTTAAGGGTAGATTGTGCAATAAGCGAAATAATGGTTCCCTCTAAATTGCGCACGTTGTCGTTTACATTTTCGGCAATGTAATTGATAATGGATTCGGGCAAGCGCAAGCCATCTTTTTCTGCTTTTTGTTGCAAAATGGCTTTGCGGGTGGTAAAGTCGGGAACCTCTAATTCGGCGGACAATCCCCATTTGAAACGGTTAAGCAATCTATCTTCCAATCCGTCCAACTCGGCAGGTTTTTTGTCGCAGGTAAGGATAAGCTGCTTGCCCGATTGGTGCAAGTGATTAAAGATATGGAAGAAAGTGTTTTGGGTGCTGGTTTTTTTGCCTTCACCAAATTCCTGAATGTCATCGATAATCAACACATCTACGGTTTGGTAGAAATTTAAAAAGTCGTTGGTTTGTCCGTTTCTGCTGGCTTCGGTATATTGCAACTGAAAAAGGTTGGCAGATACGTATAGGATTCGCTTTTGTGGGTGTAACTCTTTTGTTTTTATGCCGATAGCATTGGCAAGGTGGGTTTTGCCCACACCCGATTTTCCGTAGATAAATAGGGGATTAAAAATGGTTTTGCCGGGTTGGCTGGCAATGTTAATGCCGGCAGTACGGGTTAGCTTGTTGCATTCGCCCTCTACAAAGTTATCAAAGGTTAGCTTGTAGTTAAGGTTGGAATCAAAATTGGAAGAACCGTTTTTTTTGCGTTCCACGTGTTTGTCCAAACCAATCATATCGGCGGTGCCACCACGTTTGTTGCCTTGGTCTACCAAGACACGGTACATCAGTTTGGTGTGTTTGCCACAAATGCGTGTCAAAGTAGTGCTTAACAAATCGGCATATTGTTCTTCAAGGTACTCGTAGTAAAATTGGCTGGGTACAAGTATGGTAAGTACATTGTCTTGGTAGCGAATGGGCTCGATTGGAGCAAACCATGTATCAAAGACATCAATGTCTACATTGTCCTTGATTACTGCCAAGCAGTCGTCCCATAATTGTGTTAAATTTTCGTGCATCATTTTTTCAAGTACTTTGAAGGTTTTCTTTTTCGTCCTTGCAAAAATCTATCTTTTTTTGTGAAAAAAAAAATCACTTTTTTTTTGCTTTTGTCAAAAAAACTATAACTATTTGATAAATAGTGTATTGTCGTAAAGTGCAGATTATCAGCATGATAAAATTGATAAAAATCAAATAATCTTGATGTTCAGCCAATTAAAGTTTGCGGGATTTTTTATGCAAATTTTGCAAAAAATAATGAATCCTCTGTAAATGAGAGGATTCATTATTGTGTGTTAAAAAATGTGAAAAATGTTATTTTCCTGTTTCTTTCTCATTTTTGTCTTTGCTGCCAAAAACAGAGAAATGAACGTAACGTTTGGGGTTGGCTTTTAGGTCAATCAGTAGCGCATTGGCACTTTGTACGGTCGAATCCAAATTTTGATACAACGTCTTGTCGTTAAGCAAAGCTCCCAAGGTGTTTTCGTTGCTTTTTAGTTGATTGCTTACGTTTTCTAAGTTGGCCACCACTTTCTCTATGTTTTGCAAGGTGCTATCCCACTGAACAGCTTTTAACTCGTCGCTAACCGCCGAAAAATTGGTGGCGATGTGTTGCACATTCGTCATGGTGGCAGGTACCGATTGTTTCAAAGAGGCAGAAAGTGTTTTGACATTTGCCATGGTGGCTTGTGCGTCGGCAATAATGGCTTCGATACGTTCGCCATCCAAACTATGGTTAAGCGTTTTTAACATCGAATCCAGTTGGGGCATCATGGCTTTGATAGGCTCTACCAACGCATCGGTAACGGCAGCCATTAAACCATTTTGCACGCTGGTGCTTAAGGTGTCGCCCGCCTGCAACAACTGTTGGCTTTTTCCTAAACGAAGTTGTATGGCTTTGTCACCCATCAAACCGGTGTCGTATACTTCGGCAACAGTGCCTTGCGGAACCACTAACTTGTTGTCTACCGTAATTTGCAGTGTAATAGGGGCTTCTTTGGTGTAATCAAAGTATATTTGGCTTACATGTCCTACTTGGTAGCCGTTAATCATTACGGGAGTGGTAGGCACTATACCATCCACTCGTTCGTACTGTGCGTAAAAGTAGGTAGTAGGTTGGAAAATGTTGATGCCTTTTAGGAAATTAAGACCAAAATACAGCATGCCAACTGCGATGACTACTGCAGTGCCAATCTTGGCTTCGCGCGAAAAAACAAATTTCTTCATGTTGTTTATATTATTATCGGTTTATTTAGGTTGGTAGGCAATGCGTTTGCCATTTTGGTAGACGACAATAAAGGCGTCCGGGAAATTCTTTTTGATGTATTCTCTGTAATTGTTGATGGCCTCGTTGCTTTCTTCGGGACCTACCAAGTATTTGTATACGTTATTTTCGTGAATAACATTGCCGATGCTCACCCCTTTAAAGACAGGGTGATTAAGGGCATAATTGTTTTTTGAAACCAATACTTGCCAATAGTATTCTGTTGGTGATTTGGTGATTTGGTGATTTGGTGATTCGGTTTTGGTAGCTGAGTTTGTTGATGCCTCCGAAGTGCTTGGCTCATTTGCCTCCGACTTTTGACCTTCAACCTCCTCTGCCTTACCATTCTTTTTGTCAATATCGTGTTTGTAATCGGCAAAAGCTTGGTAAATGGCTTTGCATATTTTGGCTTGATTGTCGGAGTTGTTGAGGTATTTCTCTTCTTCTTTGTTGGAAATGAAACCTAACTCAATCAGTACCGAAGGCATAGAGGTGGCACGTAATACCAAAAAGCCGGCTTGCCGTACGCCTCGGTCGTTTCTTTTGGTCGCTTTAATCATGTTTTGTTGGATAAAATCGGCACATGTGACACTGCGGTCCATAAACTGATCTTTCATAAACTCAAACATGATGTACGAATCGGTAGAGTTGGGGTCAAAGCCTTCGTATTTTTTTTCGTAATCGTCCTCCAATAAAATAACGGAGTTTTCCAACATGGCGACTTCCATGTTTTCTTTGCTACGCGATACCCCCAATGTAAAGGTTTCCATGCCATTGGCAGAACGATTTTTGGAGGCATTGGTGTGGATGGAAATAAACAAATCGGCTTTTGCTCTGTTGGCAATGCGGGCTCTTTCGTTTAAGTTGACAAAAACGTCCTTGTTGCGGGTGTAAATTACTTTTACATCGGGATGATTCTTTTTGATTAAATCGCCCAATGCCAACGTGTATCGCAAGTTGATGTTTTTTTCTTTAGAAAAAGCGCCTACTGCTCCGGCATCTTGTCCGCCGTGTCCGGCATCCAAAACCACGGTAAATGCGTGTGCTGTAAGAGGGAGGGTGGCAATAAAGGTGAGTAGAAATATGAATTTACGTATCATCTTACTAAGTATACTTTGATAGACATTGCAAAAATAGGTATTTTTTTTGCAAAATGGCATGGTTACACCTTATTAAAGTAGCAAAAAAACTTAAATTTTAGCATTCCTTTTTAGAATAGCTTTAAAATGTGTAACTTTGCCCTTTTGTACGTTATTGTAAATTGAGACGAATTATAGCCATATGGTGCTTGATAGGTTGTTGCTTGTGTGTACTTTCGGTGCAAGCGCAACAAGCTGCAACCGATTCCCTGTCTGCAGCATCGCCTGCTGCAGGTAAATTGCCGGTAGTAACGTCGGTGGCAGATAGCGCTACCGTGGCAAAGCCAAAGCGCAGGCATCGTTCTTCCCAATCGTCTTCCGAAATTACCTCTGATATTGTCTATACGGCACAAGATTCGATTGTCATGGAGGGAATGAATGTGGCATTGTTGTATGGAAATGCGCAATTAAACTATGGCTCGTTGGAGCTAAAAGCTGATTTTATACGTATCAATTTGGATAGTAGTACGGTGTATGCAACTGGCGTGCCCGACTCGTTGGGCGAGATGCAGGGATCTCCGGTTTTTAAAGACGGAAGTGAAAGCATAGCATCCAAGGCGATTCGATACAACATGAAAACCAAAAAAGGTTTTATTTATGGTACCGTAACACAGCAAGGCGAGGGGTATTTGACCAGCCAAAAAACAAAAAAAGTAAGCGACGATGTGTACTGCTTGCAAAATGGACGCTATACTACGTGCGACCAGCACGATCATCCCCACTTTTACTTGGCACTGACCAAAGCCAAAATGAAGCAAGGACGTTACATCGTCAGTGGTCCTGCGTACATGGTAGTAGAAGATATACCCATTCCGTTGGCGGTGCCATTTGGCTATTTCCCGATCAATACCACCTATTCGTCGGGTATTTTGTTTCCGACCTTGGGTGATGAGTATTCTCGTGGATTTTATGCCAAAGGATTGGGCTACTATTTTGCCATCAACGATTACATCGACCTTGCATTAACGGCAGATATTTATACTAAAGGGTCGTGGGGATTGACGTTGGCATCGTCGTACAAGTGGCGCTACCATTTTGGAGGATCTTTTAACCTGAGTTTTGCAGCCAATGTAACCGGCACTCCTAATACGCCCGATTACAACAAAAGCAACGATTTTAGGTTTATGTGGACCCATACGCAAGACCCTAAAATGAGTCCTAACACCACTTTTTCTGCCAGCGTAAATTTTTCGACTTCCAGCTACGAGCGAAACAATATCGACAGCTACTATAATCCCAACGAGTTGTCGCAAAACACCAAAAGTTCGACCATTACCTTTTCGCAACGTTTTGGAGATAGTCCCTTTACCCTATCGGCAAGTATGTATGTTACCCAACGTACATCCGACTCTACCATCAACTTGCAGCTTCCATCCATTAACTTAAATATGAGTAGGGTGTATCCGTTTAAACGCAAAAAACGGGTGGGAAGCGAAAAATGGTACGAAAAAATAGCCCTCAGCTATACCATGAACCTAACCAATAGTGTTACCGCCAAAGAAAGTGAGTTTGCTCAGACCAACTTTTTGCGCGATTGGAAAAATGGTATCAAACACGATTTGCCTATCTCTGCATCGTTTACGCTGTTTAAGTATTTAAACATGAGTGTTTCGATGAACAACAACCTTAAATGGTATTTTCAGCGCATCAACCAAAATTGGGAGGGCGATGTGAATGGATCGGTGGTAAATGACACTACTTATGGTTTTTACAACGTGTATAATGGCAGTATAGCGTTGAGTATGCAAACGCAACTGTTTGGTTTTTATGCTATTAAGAGTAAACCGGGCAAAAAAGCCCCTATTTTCAGACACAAATTAGTGCCGTCGGTAAGTTTTTCTTTTGCACCCGATTATGGCACGTCCGGTTGGGGTTATTGGGGCAGCTACGACCGTCCTAAACCCGAAGGTGGTTACGAAACCATATATTACGACCGTTTTGCTTCGGGGGTGTACGGAGGTTCGCCCAATAGGGGAGCTGCCGGACTGATTACTATGTCTTTGTCCAACAACTTGGAAATGAAGTATTGGAGCAGCAAAGATTCTACCGGTAAAGCCAAAAAAATAAGCCTGATCGACAATCTGAGTCTAAGTACCTCGTACAATATGTTTGCCGATTCGCTCAATTGGTCCAATATCAATGCCAATTTGCGTTTTAAAATATACGGCCAATTTTCGCTTAATTTGAACATGGTATTTGACCCGTATACTTATCAGCTTAATTCCTTTGGCAATCCGGTCAAAGTCAATGTGTCGCAAGTAGAAAAAAACAAGGTGTTGGGGCGTATTATGAGTGCCTCTACTTCGTTTGGCTATACGTTTAATAATGCCACGTTTAAAAGGAAAGAAAAGAAAGCAGCCCCACCTCCATCAGAGCCCGAAATGTCCGAGTTGGAAAAAACGTTGATGGCGAATGATCCTTTGTACAAGGCAGGAGTGCGCGATGAGCGAGAACTGCGCAAAGAACGGCGAAAAAAAGAGGACAGTGCCTATCAAGAATTTTCGATGCCGTGGAGCTTGACGCTTAACTATAGTGTCAGGTATGCGTACGACAAGTTTAATAAGGATATTATGGAATACGACCGAAAACTATCGCACAACTTGAGTATATCGGGTCGTATCAATTTTACCAAAACATGGGCATTTACCATGTCTACTTACTATGATATTACCAATAACAGTTGGGGGTATTTAAATTGTACCATTACAAAAGATTTGCATTGTTGGCAAATGTCTGCTAGCTTTGTACCCATCGGCAAGTATTCTACCTACAACTTTATGATAGGGGTAAAATCGAGCCTGCTAAAAGATTTGAAATACCAAAAACAAAGCGATTACAGCGACAATGTCACATGGTATTAGTTGTTACTTATCGCCTATTATTCATCGCCCCAACAACTAAACGTCTAAACGACTAAACGACTAAACAACTAAACAATAAATAACATCTATGGAACAAAAAAATTATTACGTAGCTCTTACCTACGATTTAAAAGTAGGCGAAGAAGATGAATTGATGGAAAGCACATCAGTAGAACATCCTTTTACTTTCTATACCGGCATGGGTATGGTGTTGGAAGATTTTGAAAAAGCCATTATGGCATGCGAGGTAGATGGTAACTTTGACTTTACCATTCCTGCCGATAGAGCTTATGGCGAGTACGATGACGAAAGCGTTATCGATTTGCCCAAAAATATCTTTGAAATTGACGGAAAAATCGATGAAAAAATATTGTTTGAGGGAAATATTGTACCTTTGCAAGACAGCGAAGGTAATCGCATCAACGCTTCGGTGGTAAGCGTCGGAAAAGATACCGTTACTGTAGATTTGAATCATCCCTTGGCAGGCGAAAATTTGCACTTTGTGGGCAAGGTTTTGGTAAAACGTTTGGCAACTGCCGAAGAAATTCAAAAATTGATGCAGCCCTCTTGTGGTGGTTGTGGCGGCAGTTGTGGGGGAGGATGCTCTTGCGACAGCGATTGCTCTTGTGGAGGATGCGAGTAAAAAAGACTTTCGACTATTATGAACACATTTGGAACACTATTCAGACTAACTTGTTTTGGCGAATCGCACGGCGCTGCTTTAGGCGGTGTGGTGGATGGTTGCCCGGCAGGTGTCGTGATAGACGAGGACTACATCCAACAGCAGTTGGATAGACGTCGTCCCGGACAATCTGCCCTTACCACTTCGCGCAACGAGGCAGATAAGGTGCAGTTTTTGTCGGGTATCTTTGAAGGGAAAACCACCGGTACGCCCATTGGTTTTATCATTGCCAATACCAATCAGCACTCGTCCGATTATGGCAACGTAAAGGATGCTTTTCGTCCTTCGCATGCCGATTATACCTATACTGCTAAGTATGGCTTTAGGGATTATCGTGGGGGTGGTCGTAGTTCTGCTCGCGAAACTGCTTGCCGCGTGGTGGCAGGTGCCATTGCGCAACTGTTGTTGCGTCAAAGTGGTGTGCCTGTGCAAATAGAAGCCAATATAGCTCAGGTAGGTGGCAGTACCGATATAGAATCGACCATTTTGGCTGCCAAGCAGGAGGGTGATACGGTGGGGGGTGTTATTGCTTGCACCATAACGGGGGTTCCTGCAGGATGGGGCGAACCGGTATTTGGTAAATAGCAAGCCAAGTTGGCAGCAGCTATGCTCTCTATCAATGCAGCCAAAGGCTTTGATTATGGCATGGGCTTTGAAATAGCCGACATGAGAGGCTCGCAGGTAAACGACCTGTTTGCTACCAATAGCAAAGGCGAGGTGGTAACTCGTACCAACTATTCGGGTGGTATTCCAGGGGGAATCAGCAACGGTATGCCCATCTATTTTAGGGTGGCATTTAAACCGGTAGCTACCTTGATGCAACCGCAACCAACCATCGACTCCCATGGCAATGCCATCGAGTTGCAAGTAAAAGGGCGTCATGATGCTTGTGTATTGCCTCGTGCGGTACCTATCGTAGAGGCGATGGCGGCCATGGTATTGGCAGATGCCTATTTGTTACAAAAAAACAGTCGTCTATGAAACCGGAATGGGCACTTATTGCCAATTTGCAGGCAGGGCATAAAACTTCTTTGAAAAAATGGGAAAAGGTGCAAGCACTTTTGAGTGCCGCGGGGATTGAATACGTGCCTTTTTATACGAATCATGTGGGGCATGCACGCGAACAAGCCATTGCTGTACTCGAAAAAGGATACCGTTACATAGCGGTAATGGGCGGAGACGGAACCATTAGCGAGGTAGTGGATGGCGTTATGAAATCGGGTGTAGATACTACACAAGTGGTGATAGGACTATTGCCATTTGGTACAGGTAACGATTGGGCGCGCTATTGGAAAATAAAAAAGGTAAGCGATGCGGTACGCTGTTTGGCAAATATGAATACCTCGTGGGTAGATGTAGGTAAGGTTCAATTTGACAATCCGCAACCAACCTTGCGCTATTTTATCAATGCGATAGGTTTTGGTTTTGATGCCCGTGTTATTCAGATAACCAACCGTGTGCAACGTTGGTTCAAGGGACAAGCTTGGACCTATTCGTTGTCGCTTTTTATGGCGGTGCTCAAGCACCATTCTCAATACATGCAATTTGAGGCTGACAGTTGGAAAGAATCATTTAAGTGTTATACTGTTTCGGTAGGCAATGGAGCGTATACGGGGGGAGGAATTCGACAAACACCGCTTGCTACTCCTTTTGATGGAAAGTTGGATGTAATGGCTATGGGTAGCCTCTCTTTTGTTACGATAGTAAAAGCGATTGGCTTGCTGTTTAGGGGAAAACTATTAGCACATCCTTCGGTGCGTTTTCAGCGCGTGGAGCAACTTTGCGTATCGTCCAATGAGGTAATTGTGTCGGAAGTGGATGGTATTTTGCAACCACTTACGCATCGTTTTACCATAAGCATAGTGCCCCGTGCACTACGATTTGTTTGTCCGTAGATCTTCGATAATCAACAATTTATTACCCTTAACCGGCGAACGTTTGATGAGCATTTTGCAGTATTTGTTCTCAAATTGTTTGCCGGTTTGTGCATGCAAAATTTTTCCTATCTCTGCAGGATGAATTTTAAAGCCTTTTATCCATTCAAACAGTAATGTTTCTGCTTCTAATTGTTGCTGCACACCAGTTAGGTTGATGTAAATTTTTCCCTCTTTTTCTTGGTACCATATTTTTTTCTGTTGGGCTATGTAGCGCATGTAAATACGCTCGGCAGCCTTAAAATTTTGCAAGTTGGTAGGCATTATTTGCAAAAAAGAGGGGTTGAGTTCTTGTAGCAATGGGATAAGACAATGCCTTATTTTGTTGCGTGTATAGTGGGTTTGCAGGTTGCTCGAGTCGGTTACGTAACCAATTTGGTGTTGCAATAAGAATTGTTCGATGTCCTTTCGTTTAAGGCATAAAAGGGGACGTACAATGTAGCCGTTTTTAGGTTTCATGCCGGTAAGACCTTGTATGCCGGTGCCACGTACAAAATGCAGTAGGCAAGTTTCTATGTTGTCATCTTCGTGATGCGCCACAGCAATGGCCTGCGCTTGCATGCCTTCTCTTACTTGTTCAAACCATGTGTAACGCAACTCGCGGGCAGCTGTTTCGATGGATAGTTTGTGTGCTTGTGCGTATTGCTGCGTGTCAAAATGGGCAATCGATAGCGGGCAATGCCATTGCTCACACAGCTGTGTTACAAATTGTTCGTCGCGTTGCGATTCTTCGCCTCTAAGGTGAAAATTGCAGTGCAACACATGGCAACAGTAGTTTAAATCTAATAAAATACGCAGCAATGCTACCGAGTCGGCTCCACCGCTGCACGCTACCAAAACAGGTTGGTGGGTGTTTAACAGCTGATGTTGCTCAATGTATGTGGCTACTTGTTGTCGCATCTTAAAAAGCTAACTATTGGTTGCAAAGGTAAGGCTTTTTTTTACTCATCGAAACAAAAAAGGGTAAGCAGTCTTGCAAAATCTATTTAAATCTGCTACTTTTGTAGCACTACCTTTATTTTGAGGGCTATTATCATGGGTAAAACACGACAATTATTGATCAATGCAGCACGCGATGTTTTTGCACAATTAGGTGTAAAACGCACGACAATGAATGATATTGCCGAAGCCTCTAACAAAGGAAGACGTACATTGTATACCTACTTTAAAAGTAAAGAGGAAGTGTACGAAGCCGTAGTCGCGCAAGAGTTGGATGTACTCATCGACCAACTCAAAAAGCTGATGAATACCCCCATGTCACCCGAGAAAAAATTGATCGAATTTATTTTTACGCACCTTACCACCATCGATCAAATTATCCATAACAACGGCAGTTTAAGGGCCGATTTCTTTAACGATATCAAAGAAGTGCAACAAGTACGTTTGCGTGCGGATGTACAGGAGTTGCGTATGCTACGAGAAATTTTGACCGAAGGCATCCAAAAACGATTGTTTGTAGAATTGGATGTAGAAATGGCGTCCACCATTATTTTTTACTCGATACGTGGATTGGAAGCCCCCTATACCAAAGAGTCGGTAGCAGAGCGCATGCAGCAACGACGCGAGTACATTGCCAACTTTATTCTTAAAGGATTAAAATAATCTCCTTAGTCAATTCGTTCTATTGCTGCTTTTAGCGATATAAGTCGCTGATCGATGTTTTCGTATCCTCTATCTATTTGTTCGATGTTGTGAATGTAGCTTGTTCCGTCTGCACTTAGAGCGGCGATAAGCAGGGCGATGCCAGCCCTGATGTCGGGCGATGTCATGACTGAGGGACGCAAGTGGAAGTTTTCGCCCATGCCAATGATGCTGGCACGGTGTGGGTCGCACAGAATGATTTGTGCTCCCATGTCAATGAGTTTGTCGACAAAGAAAAGACGGCTTTCAAACATTTTCTGATGAATAAGTACGCTGCCTTTTGCTTTGGTTGCCACTACCAAGAGCACGCTGATAAGGTCGGGTGTAAGTCCCGGCCAAGGGGCATCGGCGATGGTTAGGATGCTGCCGTCTATGTACGACTGAATGGTAAACTGCTCTTGAGCGGGGATAAGCAAATCGTTGCCTTGCTCTATCACTTCGATGCCTAATTTTCTAAAACTTTGTGGAATAATGCCCAAGTTGCGAATTAGTGCATTGCCCATAAATTGGTGGTCGCCGGATACAGTGGCAGCCACATCTTTGATCAGAATTTCCGAACCTGTCATGGCAGCCATGCCGATAAAGCTTCCTACTTCAATCATGTCCGGCAAAATGGTATGCGTGCATCCATGCAACGCATCGACACCGGTTATGTGTAGTAAATTAGATCCGATGCCCGAAATTTTTGCTCCCATGTTGTTGAGCATGGTGCATAGTTGTTGCAGGTAGGGTTCGCAGGCAGCGTTGTAAATGGTGGTTTCGCCTTTTGCCAGCACAGCAGCCATTACGATGTTGGCAGTGCCAGTCACGGAGGCTTCGTCAAGCAGCATAAAGCAACCGTTTAGCTGTGAGGCGGTTACTTTGTAAAGGCGTTGGTCGGCATTGTACTCAAAGGAAGCACCCAATCGGCATAAACCATCAAAGTGGGTGTCCAAATGGCGACGACCTATTTTGTCGCCACCCGGTTGTGGCAAAATAGCTCGTTTAAAGCGTGATAGCATGGGACCAATCAACATCACCGAGCCACGCAATACGGTGCAACGCTTGTAGTAATCGGCATCCATCAAATAGTCCAGCTGAACATGGTCGGCTTTGAAAGTATAGCTGTGCGCATCGTGCTTGGTTACTTTGACACCCATTTTTCCCAATAGGTTAATCAGGTTAAGCACATCGGCTATTTGGGGTACATTGCTAATGCGTACCTCTTCTTGTGTTAGCAAACAGGCACATAGCACTTGCAATGCCTCGTTTTTTGCTCCTTGTGGAGTGATGCTGCCTTCTAACTTTTTTCCGCCGGTAATTTTGAATGTTGCCATAAATAATGCTACCTATTTCTTGTTATTTTTGTGCCCGTTCCAATTTTGTTTCTTTTTGCCGGTAGGGGCGATAAATTCTTTGGATTCTTTAAGTTTGACACTTTGTTCGCTTAAATTAAATTTGCCGTGTGTCATTTCATTGATATCGTCAATGATTTTTTTGTCCTCTACCGTTTCTTTGTTCCATGTAACAAAATATTTTTTCATCTGGTTTGCCAAAATGGCAATCAATCTTTCCTCTTCTTCGCTGTTGTTTAAGTGGCAGGCAGCCTCTACAAAACGGGGTAAATTATTGCCATAATGCCTGTCTTTGATGTTACGATTGGGATAGGGAATCTTATCGGGAGGGGTTTGTAGCTGCTCCGGCTTTACGACCTCGTAGGGATAGTCTATGTCTAACTGATAGTTGGACATCATGGCAAGGTGGTCCCACAATTTGTGCTTAAAATCGTTTACATCACGCAAGTGGGGAAATAAATTGCCCATGATGTTGATAATGGTTTTTACGCAACGGGTGCGTTCGTTGCGATCTTCTATGGTCATGGCATACTCTATCATCTGTTGTATGTTGCGACCGTATTCGGTTAAAATCAGTTTGTTTTTAGTGGTATAATATTCCATGGCCGGTTAAAAGATTTTGTTTTTGGGTAGCGTTGCCATAAATTCTTTGAGGTAAAAAGGCTCAAAGTAGGCAGTGTCGGCAAATTGTTGGTGAAGGTATGCTTTTTCTGCCAAAAGCATCATGGCAGTAGCCGATGGTTGTATGCCGGGTATAAAGTGCGCATTTGGATGCACGATAGTGGTGGCACATTTGTCCGATCCATTGCCAAAAAAGTAGGTGGGCTGATTTAAATAGGTTTGAAACGATGTCTCGCTGACAATTTCGGGCCAAGCAGCTGCTTTTTCTTGCAAGGTGGTGGTGTAAACAGCGGTATACACCTCCATGCGACGCGCGTCTATCATGGGGCATAAGTGGGCGTTGCTTTCGATGTTTGTGTTTTGTAGCAGGGCTTCTTGTGCTAAAACCTGCAAGGTAGGCAGGGTGATGACCTTGATATTAGCTCCAAAACACAGACCCTTAACAAACGAAGTACCGATGCGAAGTCCCGTATAAGAGCCAGGACCAGCGCTCAAAGCTACTGCATCTAATTGATGCGCAGTAAAGCCTACCTCTTGTAGCACTTCTTGTACAAAAGTTCCGATGAGTTTGCTGTGGTTTTGTCCGTTGGTGTCTATGCGCGAAGCAATAACCTGATTGTTTTCAGAAAGCGCCACCAAACATACCTCTGTCGAAGTATCGATGAGTAAGATTTTTGCCATAATGTTGGATAGAGACACAAAGTTACGTATTTTCTTAGGAAAACACAATTTTTAGTAGATAAAAACGATTTGCCGATTGGTCGATTCGCTAAAAAAATAGTATCTTCGCATATTCAACTATTTTTGTGTAAGTATGATTCAGTCGATGACGGGCTACGGCAAGGCGGTAGCAGAGATTCAAAACAAGAAAATTACCGTTGAGGTAAAGTCGTTAAATAGTAAGCAATTAGATTTAAATACGCGTATATGCGGTTATTATCGTAGTAAAGAGCTGGAAATTCGCAGCCTGATTGCCCAAAAAGTGGGGCGTGGTAAGGTAGATTTTTCGTTGCAAATGGAAGCGCTCGACAGCGAGCAAACACCCCGCATTAACCAAGAGGTGTTGGCTGCCTACTACGCACAAATCAAGCAGTTGTCGGCGCAAATGGGTATTGCCGAGCCTGCCGATTGGTACAGCGTACTGCTACGCATGCCTGATGTGCTGAAAAATGAGCAAAAAGAGCTTACTGATGCCGAGTGGGCAGAGGCCATGCAGCTATTAAACCAAGCCATCGATGCCTTTGCTGCCTTTCGCAGCCAAGAGGGCAAAGGTTTGCAAGCCTTTTTTATGCAAAAAATAGACAACATCAGAGCCTTGTTGGCGCAGGTGCCCCAATACGAAACCGTGCGCATCGATAAAATTCGTACCCGCTTAGAAGAGAACCTGCGCGCGTTGGACGATAAAATTACTTACGATGCCAATCGGTTGGAACAAGAACTTATTTTTTATATCGAAAAATTAGACATCAGCGAAGAAAAACAACGCCTCAATAATCACCTTAACTACTTTGTAGAAACCATGGAAAAAGAGCCCATGGCAGGCAAAAAGTTAGGATTTATTGCCCAAGAAATGGGACGCGAAATCAATACCTTGGGGTCTAAAGCCAACCACAGCGAGTTGCAAATTATCGTTGTAAAAATGAAAGACGAGTTAGAACAAATTAAAGAACAAGTGCTCAATGTCTTATAATCCAAAACTAATTATCTTTTCGGCTCCATCGGGGTCGGGCAAGAGTACCATTATTAACCGTTTGTTGGCAGATGGCATGGAAATGGAATTTTCTATTTCAGCCACTTCTCGTGCCCCACGTGGCAGCGAACAGGATGGAGTAGAGTACTATTTTTTATCGCCCGAGGCCTTTAAAGAAAAAATAGCCGAAAATGCTTTTGTCGAGTACGAAGAAGTGTACGAGAATCGTTTTTACGGAACGCTGAAGTCGGAAATAGAGCGCATTGCATCCAAAGGCAAGGCAACGGTGTTTGATGTAGATGTAAAAGGAGGATTGAATATCAAAAAAATATACGGACAACAGGCACTAACCTTGTTTATTCAGCCTCCAAGTGTCGAAGAGTTGCGTCGTCGTTTGCAAGGACGTGCCACCGATGCCCCCGAAGTAATAGAGCAACGTTTGCAAAAGGCAGCATTCGAAATGTCGTTTGCTTCACAATATGATTATGTTATAGTCAATGAAGATTTGGAAAAAGCCATACAAGAAACCAAAACTATTATCCAAGCATTTTTGTCCTGCTAATGTAGACGAAACAGTGCAACGGGTAGGTTTGTATTTTGGTTCGTTTAATCCGGTGCACAAAGGACACGTGTCGTTGGCAAAATGGGTATTAGACAACACGCCTGTACAGCAGGTGTGGATGGTGGTTTCTCCGCAAAATCCTTTTAAGATAAATCAGACCCTATTGCCCAACGAAGAGCGATTTAATTGGGTACAGATGGCAGTAGAACAGATAGAGGGTATTGTTGCCTGCAATGCAGAATTTTTCTTGCCGCAACCGTCTTATACCATCGATACCCTTCGCTCCTTGACAGAACGTTTCCCCACTATTAGCTTTACGCTTATTATGGGGGCAGACAATGTGTTGGGATTTTCTTCGTGGAAAAATGCGGCAGATATCTTGCAAATGGTACAGGTGTTGGTATACCCTCGTCCCGGCATCGATGTTACTGAAATTATCAAAAAATACCCGACCATGCAGTTGCTACAAGGAGTGCCTTTGTACGATATATCTTCTACACAAGTGCGTAGGCTGAAAGAAGCAGGCGAACAAGTAGCCGACTATTTGCCGGAGGCTGTGGCAAAGCTGTACGCCGAAGGGGCTACTGATGATGGTACGGTTCGCCCCTGATAATGGTCATGGCGCGGTACAGTTGTTCGACAAAAAAGAGTCGAATCATTTGGTGTGAAAAAGTCATTTTTGAAAACGAAATCAGGCTGTTGGCACGTTGGTACACCTTTTTTGAAAAACCGTAAGGTCCTCCCACTACAAAATATACTTTTCGTTTACCCGACAGGGCTCGTTTGTTGATTTCTTCGGAAAAAGCCACCGATGTGTATTCCTTGCCGTGTTCGTCCAATAAAATGATGTCGTCGGCATCTTCCAATTGTTTTAAAATCAAATCGCCCTCTTTTTCTTTTTGCTCTTCTTGACGCATGTTTTTGGCATTTTTTAGCTCCGGAATAACTTGAATGGAAAAATCGGTATAAAATTTTAACCGTGCTAAATAGTTGTCTATTAGAATATTGATGTTATTGTCGGTTGTTTTGCCAACAACAAGTAGTGTGATTTTCATAAATTTTTCTACCTTTGTAAATGAGGATTTCGTACTTTTGTGCAATTGTAGCCACAAAGGTCGCAATATTTCGACAAAAAATCAAATTACATGAAATTCCGCAATAAGTGGATAGTCACATTGGGCTGTTTAATGGGCTGTATAAGTCCTGCTGTGGGTGCCAACTCGTTGGGCGAACGCTTGCAAACTGCCTTGATAACCAATACAACCGAGCAGGTGGAGACCCTTTTCTCCGACCAAACCGAGGTGTCTGTATTGGGAGTAAGTGTGGTTTGTTCTTCTGAGCAAGCTGCCAATGTGTTGGGGCAATTTTTGGGCGAACATCCCATTAAAAATTGTGCCATTTTGCACAGTGGCAAAAAATCGAATGCCGGCTTTTATATTATGACAGCCGTATCGACCACGCAAAAAAGATTTAGAATATACGCCTTGGAACGTGCCGAGGGCAATAGTAATTTAATAAGACAATTTAGAATCGATGAAGTCATTGAATGATCAGTTGGACGATTTAATCAAGTATTGGTTTGCCGAAGATATTGGCGATGGTGATCATACCTCTTTATCTTGTATTCCTGCAACCGCAGTGGGTAAATCTCGTCTCATTATTAAAGATACCGGCGTATTGGCAGGTGTCGAAGTGGCAAAACGTATCTTTCATGCTTTCGACCCCGAGTTGAAAGTAACGGTGTTTATTGAAGATGGAGCAGAGGTGCATCCCGGCGATGTGGCATTTGAGGTAGAAGGCAAGATACTATCGTTGCTTCAAACCGAGCGATTGATGCTTAACATCATGCAACGCATGAGCGGTGTGGCAACGGTTACTCGTAAATATGCCAAATGTTTAGAGGGACTTAAAACCAAGGTGTTGGATACCCGAAAAACCACTCCCGGATTGCGCATGTTGGAAAAAGAAGCCGTAAAAATTGGAGGAGGAACCAACCATCGCATCGGACTTTTTGATATGATATTGTTAAAAGACAACCATGTCGATTTTGCAGGAGGAATAGAAAATGCCATTCGTTCGGCACAGACCTATTGCCAACAAAAAGGCAAAAACTTAAAAATAGAAATAGAAGTTCGCAACTTCGAAGAGTTGGAACGTGTAATGCGTGTGGGGGGTGTGCAACGCATTATGTTGGATAATTTCAGTCCCGAAGATACCAAAAAAGCTGTCGATCGCATTGGCGGACGCTACGAGGTAGAATCGTCGGGTGGTATTACCTTTGACACCTTGAGAACCTATGCCGAATGTGGGGTTGATTATGTGTCGGTAGGCGCATTGACACACTCGGTAAAGAGTCTCGATATGAGTTTTAAAGCCGTTTAATAGCTATATGTCAAATAAACCTTTAACATTGGGAACCCAGAGCATAGGTTCCCTTTTGTTGCATTATTCCCTTCCTGCTATCATTGCCATGACAGCAAGTTCGCTGTACAATATGATGGACAGCATGTTTATTGGGCATGGCATTGGACCATTGGCATTGGCAGGACTTTCTGCCACCTTTCCGTTTATGAACTTGGGGGCAGCTTTTGGCGCTATGGTGGGGGCAGGCGCTTCTACGGTGGTATCTGTAAAGTTGGGACAGCAAGACTACGAGTCGGCAAACAGAGCCATGGGCAATGTTATTTTGCTCAATGTGGGCATAGGTTTTTTGTTTTCGGTAGTTTGTTTGCTCTTTTTAGATCCTATTTTGTATTTCTTTGGTGCCAGCGATAACACCATTGGCTATGCCCGCGATTACATGGTGGTAATTCTCTTGGGCAATATCATTACTCACTTGTATTTGGGGCTCAATAGCGTATTGCGATCGTCGGGACATCCCCGCGAGGCGATGAATGTAACCCTTATCTCGGTGGCTCTCAATTTTATATTTAACTACATCTTTGTGTTTGTAGTACATTGGGGCATTAGAGGGGTAGCAATCGGTACCATTCTGGCACAAATCATTGCCCTAATCATGGTAATGCGCTACTTTGTGAAACCATCGTCTGTGCTAAAATTAAAGGCTGAGTTTTTACAATTCTCGGTTGCCATTTCCAAACAAATTCTTTCCATTGGGTTAGCTCCTTTTTGCATGAATGCGTTAGCTTGTATTGTGGTTACGCTTATCAATACAGGTTTGCAAAAATACGGTGGCGATTTGCATGTGGCGGCATACGGCATAGACAATCGCATTGTTTTTTTCTTTGTGATGATCAACATGGGCTTTAATCAAGGCATGCAACCAATAGCCGGCTATAACTACGGAGCCAAAAAGTACAGCCGAGTGTTGGAGGTATTTCGTTATACCTTGTATTGTGTGGTGCCATTTGGCATGATAGGATGGATTGCCTGCCAATTTATGCCGGAGTGGATTGTGGCGATGTTCTCTACCGACGAGCAACTCAATGCGTTAAGTTCTTATGGGTTGCGTGTCTTAACTTGCTTATTGCCCCTTATCGGGTTTCAAATGGTGTGTACCAACTTGTACCAATCCATAGGCAAAGCCAAAATTGCCATTTTCTTATCAACCACCCGACAGTTGCTGTTTCTTATTCCTTTTTTGCTTGTGTTGCCTCGCTATTGGGGAACCGACGGGGTATGGTGGAGTTTGCCTTTGGCAGATGGCTTGTCGGTGTTGGTAGTGAGTGTGATGATTATAAAACTTATTCGTGAACTTAAAACAGAACCGGCATGAAACAGGCACAATCGCTAATCATTACCATCGGCAGACAATTTGGAAGCGGTGGACGTGGAGTGGCAAAAATCTTGTCGCAAGCGTATGGCATCCCTTTGTACGATAAGGAGTTAATAAATCGTGTTTCGCGCGAAACCGGTATTTGTGGCGAAGTGTTTGCCACTTGTGACGAATGTACCAATAACTATCCCAACTCTTCGTTGTTGGGCGGTTGGTCGCTGAGTAGCCTTTTTTCTACTACCAACAGCGAATTGTTGTCGGGCGACTCTTTGTTTGCCATGCAATCGCAAACCATTAAACATATTGCCTCCGAAGGTTCGTGCGTGATAGTGGGACGCATTGCCGATTATGTGCTTAGGCAGCATCATCCCCTTGTGTCTGTGTTTATTTCGGCGCAATGGGACGATAGGGTAAACAGGGTTATGCAGTACGAAAATATTGCTCGCCAGCAGGCTGAGCAGCTGATAAAAAAAGCCGATAAGCTGCGTAGTTCCTACTATCAATTTTATTCGGACAAGCAATGGGGGCATGCATCCTCCTACCAACTTTGCATTGATAGTAGTTACGTAGGCATTGAGGGCGCGGCGCAATTAGTGATGAATTATATCGACCGATGTGGCTATAAATAATCGATAAATACACAAAGCATGAAACGATATTTTTTGATATTGGTGACGGTATTTGCTGCCTGTAGTGTGTGGGCAGCCGATGTGGTAGACGAGGTAGAACCATTAGACAACGATTTTAGAATGCGTTTTGAGGTGGCAGCCGAATGGAAACCGGTAAAAGGCCTTTCGCTTACGCTTTCTCAAGAGGTACGCCTAAAAAACAATGTCACCGACTTGGACAGATTGTATACTACATTGGATGTAAGCTACAAGGTGTATAAATACATCAAAGTAGGGGCTACCTATTCTTTTCATGCGTTGTATGCAGGAGCAGATGCCTCTCAGGCATGGAAGTTTAGGCACAGAGGCAGGTTGCACGTGACAGGTTCTGTAGATGTAAACAATTGGGGACTTTCGCTCAGATTGATGCCCGAGGTGACCTATACAGCTACCGACTACAACCCTTTAGAAACTGTAAATCCCCTATGGTTAATGCGCACAAGGTTTAAAGTAGACTATGGTTTTGTAGAACATCCCGTTAGTCCGTATGCGAGCATCGAAATGTTCAATCCTTTAAAAAAGGTGGCGTATTCCAATGCGTGGTTAGAAAAGATGCGCTATACGCTTGGTGTAGAGTGGAGTGTAAACGCATCTAATAAGCTCGATTTTTATTACTTGTTGGAGCATGATATGGGGCAAGATATTTCCGTTGGCATCGAGCAAGTAGTACGCTCTACCGCTAATACCCTTAATCATATTATCGGTATTAAATACAAGTTTGTGTTTTAATTTGTAACCCTAAGAATTAGGTAGAAATAGTTTTGCATTTTAAAATATTTTAATAATTTTGTCGGTATGAAGTGTAGTATGTTAACTATGAGCGGCAGTGTAGCAGGCATAAGTATGCTTGTGCCTGCTACATACATACAT
>JAFVZF010000108.1 GCA_017508305.1 Paludibacteraceae bacterium
GCCATTTCGATGTCTTTGTTGGTGGCGTATTCGTCTAATTTGGTCAATACTTTATTGATAAGTGCATCCAAACCTTCTTTGCTGATGCCTTTTTCTTTTAATTTTTGTTCAATTTGTTGCTTTAGCTCATCGCCTTTTACTGCGATGTTAGCGCGTAATTCTTTTCCGCTGGTAGGGGCTAAAAGCAATGCTACAGCAGCGCCTACTGCTGCTCCACCCAAAAAAGCTAAAATATTTTTTGCACTCATAAGAAAATGTATTTAAAGGGTTATGTCTGTTTCTTAAAATTCAACACCAACCGATATGGCTGGAATGGGATTGGTAAACCAATTGCGTGCCGAACTATCATACAAATGCCACCCGGCCATTACGTATAGCGAACCTTTGGTACCGATGCCTTGTCTAATGCCGATGCCGGCATCAAAATAGCTGGTATCGTAGGCTCGATAATGATCCCATTGATGCTCGTAAACGTAAGCAAGCAGTATAAACAGGCGAGTGGCATAGTGCGAACTTTTGGCAAATTTGATCAAATCTACACGCGTACTAATGCGCACGCCCAACGTATGCTCTTCGGATAGGCCGTCGTAGTCGTTGTAGTAAGAATATTTGGGTGCCACGGCAAAATGCCAAGGTGTAAATAGCTGATAGCCAATTTCTGGCATTAGCATAAGGTAATAGTCGTATCGATTTAGATTAAATCCGAAACTACCCCCATAGGTAATTTTATTTTTGCTCCAAAAGGTATTCTTTTTGTTTATTTTTGTCGAAACAGGTGTGGTTGTGTCGGTAGTACTGTCCGAGTACGTTATGGTATCTTCGGAAAGTTTAACAGTAGGTTGTTGAGCCGATAAGGTGCAAGCAACAATGCAACCGATAGCTATAATTAGCACACGTTTCATACGTTTGAGATGTTTTTGCAAATGTAATAAAAAGTTTAAGAAAATCAAGTTTTGTGCAGACAAAATAATAGTGTAACTTTGTGTGCTGAATATTAATGATTAAACTTTTCTTGTTACAAGCATGTCGGATACAATGAAGCAATTTTCTGTTCGTGTTCTCAAAGACGCACCTTTGATGGATTTTTTGACCGAACGATTAAAAGATTATAGTAGATCGCAATTGAAGTCGTTATTGGCGCATCGGCAATTATGGCTCAATGGAGAAGTAATGCTTGTCCGTCATGATCATCCTCTAAAAGCAGGTGATAAAGTAGTTATACGCTCCAGTAAAACCATGATACGCCGTCAAAAATTGCAACACCCTCAACTTAAAGTGGTGTTTGAAGACGAGTACATCATGGTGGTATACAAAAACGAAGGTTTTTTAACTGTCGGAACCGATAGAGAAAAGTTGCAAACAGTATACCATGTGCTCAATCAGTACATGAAAGCCAGCGGCAAGGAAAATCGCATCTATGTGGTACATCGCTTGGATAGAGAAACCTCGGGCTTGTTGGTATTTGCAAAGAGCAAAGAAGTACAAGAAACCTTGCAGAACAATTGGGAAAAGTACATGTTAGAGCGTTCTTATACAGCGGTTGTCAAGGGGACGATGCCGCAGCAACAAGGTAAAATAAAGGCCTATTTGTGGGAGGATAAACAGTTGCGTATGCATGCTTCTGCTACCGATAATGGCGGACAATATGCCGAAACAGCCTATCAGGTGTTGGCAGAAAAAGGATCGTATAGCATGGTGCAACTATGGCTAAAAACAGGTAGGAAAAACCAAATAAGGGTGCATTTGCAAAGCGTGGGATGCCCTATAGTAGGCGATAAAAAGTATGGAGGTCCGGCGAGTCCTATTAAACGTGTTTGTTTGCATGCCGGAGTGTTGGTGTTTAGGCATCCGATAACAGGACAAAATATGAGTTTTGAATCGCCCATCCCCACATCGTTTAATCGATTAGTTAAAATAAAATGAAAAGGATTTGCTGTATTTTATTAGCTGTGTTTTGTATGGTTGTCAGTGGTATGGCAGCCGAACATCGTGTGGTACGCTATGCCAATGGCGTAATTCGTTATGAGGGTGATTTTGAAGGAAATACACCTATTGGAGAATTGAAACGCTACCACGAAAATGGTCAACTAAGCAGTGAGCAAAAGTTTGATAACGAAGGTAACTCTACGGTGGTATTTTATACCGGCACAGGAGAACTTTTGGCAAAAGGACAGTATGTGGGTAAAAAACGAGACGGTCAGTGGACTTTTTATGGAGAGGGGGAATACCTCTTTATGGTGGAAACATACCAACAAGGTACACGTATTGGCGAGACCTTGATGTACAGTAAGGAGGGGAAAGTGATGCAACGTATTCCTTATCAAAATGGTAAGATAGAGGGAGAACGCATACACTACTATCCTTATGGCAATGTGTTGGCAAAATATACTTACAAAGGTGGGGTGTTAAATGGCCCGTATAGTTATTTTTACGAAACCGGTCAGCTTAACGAAGAAGGATATTATGAGAATGGGCAACCTCATGGCGTTTGGCGTAGCTACGAAGAAGATGGCAGCTTTGAGGAAGTCGAATTTATTCATGGAAAACCGGCTTATCCGGAGGAGTATAACAAATCCTTTCAGGAAAAGTTGGATAGGTATGATATAGACCCCAATATCAAAGACCCGGAAGATTACATCAATAATCCTACAGACTACTTTTCTTCTTTATAGGAATGGAGAATGCTGCCCTTGGTTTATACGATTTGCATTGCCAAATTGAGGCGTGCGTTGCCAAACAATTTGCGCAACCCGTATGGGTGGTAGCAGAGATTGTAGGTCTGAATGAAAACCGAACGGGCCATTGCTATTTGGAGTTGATAGAAAAAAACGCCGACGGTGTGGTAAAGGCCAAAGCCAAAGCAACTATCTGGGCTTCGTTGTATATCTCTCTACGACGCTACTTTATGCAGGTGGCTCAGCTACCACTTTCGGTTGGCATGGTGGTTGCACTGCAAGTAGAGGTGGTGTTTCATCCCCATTATGGCTATAGTCTTAATGTTAAAGACATCAACCCCGAGTATACCATTGGCAATAGGCTGTTGCAACGCAATAAGGTGATAGAACGCTTGCAAGCAGAGGGCGTTTTTGAAATGAATAAGGAGATGTTGGTTCCGCTACTTGCAAAACGATTGGCGGTAGTATCGGCACAAACCGCTGCCGGGTATGGCGATTTTATGCGTGAGCTTACGCAAAATGAATGGGGTTTTGCTTTTGATGTCACCCTATTCCCTGCATTGATGCAAGGCGAAGCGGCAGAAAAATCCATGTTACAGGCACTTTCGAATATTGCCGAGAGAGCTGACGAATTTGATGCTGTGGTGATGGTTCGTGGAGGAGGTGCTGTGTCGGATTTGAGCTGCTTTGATGGTTATGAGTTGGCCTATTTAGTAACCCAAATGCCACTGCCGGTGGTGTCTGGTATCGGACATGACAGAGATGTGTCTGTGTTGGATATGGTGGCCTCGGTGGCGTTAAAAACGCCCACAGCTGTGGCACAGTTCTTTGTGCAAAAAATGGTAGCGGTATACCAGCAAGTGCTGTCTTGTCAAGATAGGATAGCTACTGCGGTACAAGGATTGCTGCAACAGCATGAACATCGCCTGCAAACCTTCGAAACGTTGCTTCCGCTCAATGCCCGTCGATGCGTAGAACAAAAGCAGCATCAGCTACAAATGGTAGAACGAAGCATCGAACTTTTATCGCCCCAAAACATACTCAAAAAAGGGTATACCATGACCTTAAAAAACGGCGAGGTGGCTTTCTTGAGCGATTTGCAAAAAGGCGACGAAATAACCACTGTCTATCACAACGGAAGCGTGAAATCAATCATCGAATAACCAACTCACCGAATAACCAACTCACCATAAATCATGACCTTTGAACAAGCAATGGAACAATTACAAGCCCTTACTGCTAAGCTGGAAAAGGGAGATGTGGATTTGGCGCAATTAAATGCCGAAATCAAGCAAGCACAACAGCTTATTTTGTTTTGCAAGGAACAGTTGGGTAAGGTAAAAGCAGAAATAGAGAATTTACCTGTGTATTCTTAAAATCTTAAATATCATAAAAAGCAGGCGATTAGTGATTTGTTTTTCATGATTAAGTATTATTTTTGTTGGTTAATATTTAATTTAATATGAAAGCAAATCGTTTTTTTGTTTTTGCCTGTTTGTTAATGGCAGGATGGGTAGTAGCGCATGCAAAACCCAAAACAGAACGTCTTGACGTTGAACAATTGACTACCACTTGGAACAATGCTTCCGATTCACTTTTTTTGTACCAACAACCTTTGGAGCAGAAATGGTGGCTTCGTTTTAATGATGCTACGCTCAATGGCTTGGTGGACAAAGTCTTACAGAATAACTACGATTTAAAAGAAGCTGCCTACCGCGTAGCACAAGCCAAAGCCGCCATGCGTGTGGCGCAAGGAGGTTTTTATCCTACCATTAACGTGAATGCAGGCTACAATTACAATCAAAATATAACTGTGCCTGCAACTACCTCACAAATTGGCTCGTTGGGTGTCGATGTGAAGTGGGAAATCGATATTATTGGTGCTGTCCGAAATCGTGCAAAATCGCAAAAATCTGCCTACTTGGCTACTCAAGAAGAGTACAATGCGGTGATGACGACATTAGTGGCGCAAACTGTCGAAACATACGTGCAGTTGCGTGCCGCTCAATGGCGTTTACGTGTGGTAGAAAGCAACTTGGAAAGTCAAAAGGAAACCATGGAAATTACCGAAGCTCGCTTTAATACAGGTTTGGCTTCGGCATTGGATGTGGCACAAGCCAAATCTATCTACTATTCTACAGAAGCGCAGGTGCCTGCTGTAGAAACACAGATAGCCGCATATGTCAATCAAATGGGTATCCTATTAGGACAAGTACCATGGAGTGTAGAAAAAGAGTTGGCATTGCCAAACGATGCAACTGAACTATCACCCAATATTTTGGTATCGGTAGGCATACCGGCAGAGGTATTGCGTAGGCGTCCGGATGTGCGTGCAGCCGAAAAAATGATTGATGCCAAAGCAGCTATGGTAGGGGCTCGTATCGACGACTGGTTGCCTCGCTTTTTTGTAAATGGTCAGTTTGGCTATGCTTCGGAAAATTTTCAAGACTTATTTAACAATAAAAACATGTATTGGCAGGTAGCCCCTTCTGTGCAATGGACTATTTTTTCGGGCACAACCCTTAGTGGTAATATCCAAGCAGCCAGAGCCGATTTAGAAGAAGCGATCAATGCTTATAACAATACGGTGCTGACAGCCTTGCAAGAGGTTGATAATGCCATGACACACTACCGTCATGTTTCGGCAGAGGTAGTGGCGGTAGAAAAAGCCTTTCAACAAGCCAAATTGACAAAAGATTTGGCTATCGATTTGTACAAAAAAGGATTGATAGATTTCCAGAATGTATTGGATGCGCAACGATCGTTGCTGCAGTACGAAAATGATTTGGTAGTAACAAAAGCGTCAGTCTCTTTGTCGTTGGTACAATTGTACCGTGCCTTGGGAGGCGAATGGAACAATGAACAATAAACAATGCTAATATGAAAAAAGTAAATCTATTTATTGCCATGGTCGTGGCAGGATTGTTAGGATCATGCACCCCACAAGAAGTTAAGCAAATGCCTCCCGCCCGCTATTCGGTGGCGCATCCCGAAGTGAGAGACATTCAGTATATGTTGGAATTTCCGGGCTATCAACAATCGGAATTGGTGGTCGACTTGTTGAGTCGTGTAGAAGGCTATTTGATGGAGATTCGCTACGAAGCCGGCAAATCGGTGGCAAAAGGCGATACGTTGTTTGTCATAGAACCGCGTAACTATAAAAACAAAGTGCAACAAGCCGAGGCGCAATTGCTCACATCGCAAGCCAATTTGGCGTTGGCGCAAACCACTCTTGCACGTATGCAGGATGCTTATAAAAGTAATGCAGTGAGCGAAATAGACCTTATAGAAGCAACTACTAAGGTAGATCAGTGCAAGGCGGCTGTTCAGTCTTCAAAAGCTCAATTGGAAACGGCGCAAACCAACCTGTCGTATTGCTATATTTTGGCACCACAGTCGGGTAGGGTAACTCGTAGCTTGGTAGACGAAGGAAACTATATTACACCGCATACCAAATTGGCTACTTTTTACAAGGACGACCAGATGTATGTGTATTTTTTGATAGAAGCTTCCAAATTGATTTGGGCGCAAAACGAGGCGAAAAAATCGGATGCTCAAGTTAAAAAAGCAGGTCAGCCTTTTAGTGCTGTCGAGGTAAAATTAACCGATTCGCAAGGAAATGATCAATATTTTTCCGGTCAGTTGGATTATTTGTCGCCTTCGGCAGATCTATCTACCGGTACGGTAGATATGCGTGCTGTGCTAAAAAACGACAAGCGTGCGTTGAACAATGGCGTGTATGCCAAAGTTTCGTTTTCGTATAAAGATGTGAAAGATGCTGTGTTAATTCCCGAATCCTCTATCGGTACCGACCAATCGGGTCGATACATTTATGTGGTAGAAAATGATACCGTACGTTATCGTTCGGTTCAAATAGGTCAGCTACAGCGTGATAACATGCGCGAAATTGTCAAAGGATTATCAGCCGACGAATATTACATTACCAAGGCTTTGACCCGTGTGCGTAATGGCCAAGTGATTGATCCCATTATCGAGCAAGCCGATACAACTGCTGTCGTAAAATAATAGGAGGTACAATATGTCTAAGTTTTTTATCAATCGTCCCATATTTGCCTTTGTAATATCGTTGTTGATTATATTGGCAGGTGGTGTAACGCTGTTTAGCTTACCCATTTCCTTGTATCCCGATATTACGCCCCCTACGGTACAGGTAACCGCCTACTATCCCGGTGCCAATGCCGAAGTAATTTCGCAAACCGTAGCTGCACCTATCGAAGATAAGGTAAATGGGGTGGAAAACATGCTTTATATGACTTCTACCTCCTCTTCGGCAGGGGTGTATACTTTGACCGTTACTTTCGAAGTAGGTACCGATGTCGACATGGCTACTGTGCTGGTGCAAAATCGTGTCAATCAGGCTACCGCCAGCCTTCCTAACGAAGTAACCCGCATGGGCGTTGTAACCGAAAAGAAATCGAGTAGCATCTTGATGATGATAGGTTTAACCTCCGATGATCCGGAATTATACAATAACGTTTATTTGAGTAACTATGCCTCTTTGAACATTGTAGACGAATTAAAACGTATCGAGGGGGTGGGATCGGTATCGACTTTCGGTGCCGATGTGTACAGTATGCGTATGTGGTTGGATCCGGAGGTGTTGCGTATTCGCAACCTAACACCCGATGATATTTTAGGTGCCATTAAGGAACAAAACATTCAGGTGTCGGCAGGTAAGGTAGGCGAATTGCCCACCTCTCACAGCGAGGCCTTTCAATATACGCTCGACGTAAAAGGACGTTTGACATCGCCCGAAGAATTTGGCAATATCATAGTTCGTTACGAAGAAGGAGGTAGGGTGTTGCGCCTAAAAGATGTGGCAAGCATCGAGTTGGGCAGTAAAACCTATACCACCGACAGTAAAATTAACCACCAACAATCGGCATCTATTTGTGTGTATCAGCTACCCGGTTCTAATTCGTTGCAAGTGGCGGCAGATGTACAGGCTAAAATAGACGAACTTTCTAAGAACTTGCCCGATGGGGTAAATGCCGAAGTTACCCTTGATACCACCAAGTTTATAGAGGTGTCTATCAATGAGGTATATCATACCTTGTTCGAAGCCTTTGTGTTGGTTATTATCGTTATTTTGTTGTTCTTGCAAGATTTTAGATCGACATTGATCCCTGCTATCACTATTCCCGTGTCGTTGATTGGTACGTTTGCGGTGATGAGTGTAATGGGCTTTTCTATCAATACACTTACCTTATTTGGTTTGATTTTGGCGATTGGTATTGTGGTGGACGATGCCATCTTGGTGGTAGAGAATACGGCGCGGCACATGGAAGAGAGTCATTTACCGCCGCGAGAGGCAACCATTAAGGCCATGGAAGAAATTACCGGCCCTATTATTGGTACAGTGTTGGTGTTATTGGCGGTGTTTGTGCCTACTGCCTTTATGGGAGGTATTACCGGCGAGATGTACAAACAATTTGCGGTAACCATTGCCGTTTCTACTGCATTTAGTGGTTTAAACGCATTGACATTGAGTCCTGCATTGTGCTCGCTTATTTTAAAACCCACAACCAAAGAAAGTAAGTTCTTTGTATACCGCTACTTTAATAAGTTCTTTGATAAATTGCAGGGAGGTTATACCTCGGTTATCAAAACGTTCTTGCGTAAGTCGGGCGTGGTGTTGGCTTCGTTCTGTATTTTGTTGGTGTTAGTGGCATTTGGCTTTAAGAAATTGCCATCTGCTTTTATTCCTACCGAAGACCAAGGTTACTTTATGATTTCGTGTCAATTGCAAGATGGTGCATCGCTTTCCGAAACCATGGATGTAATGGATCGTGCAGTAAGTATTTTAGATTCGATTCCGGGAGTAAAAGCCAGCGTTGCCATTTCGGGTATGTCCATGGCAGAAGGTGCACAAATTTCCAGCAAAGGTACCATGTTCGTTATTTTGAAAGATTGGGAAGAACGAACCGACCAAGCACAAAGCATCGGTGCTATCATTCAACGATTTAACAAAGAAGCATCGGCAACAATAGAGGATGCTGTGCTGTATGCCTTCCCCATGCCTGCTATTCAAGGTTTGGGAACATCAGGTGGTTTTGAGTGCTACGTACAAGACAGAGGAGGATTGGGTGTGTTAGAATTGCAACGAACAGCAGAAGATTTGGCGGCGCAAGCTAATTTGCAAGCACCATTGAAGCAAGTTCGTTCGTCATTCAAGGCAACTGTTCCGCAAGTGTTCTTGCATATCGATCGCGAACAAGTAAAACAGTATAAATTGGCCATTAGCGATGTGTTTAGTACGCTATCTGCTTATTTAGGTTCGTCCTATGCCAACGATTTTGTGCTATTTGGTAAAGTATTCCAAGTTAAGATTCAAGCCGAAAGTCAAGACCGTTCGGTGGTAGAGGATGTGCTAAAATTAAGCGTGCGCAACAAAGAGGGTAAAATGGTGCCTTTTGGAGCTTTTACCACCATCGAACGTCGTTTGGGAACTGAGGTGATTGCTCGCTTCAATATGTACCCGGCTGCTTATGTATCGGGCGATGCAGCCGATGGATACAGCTCGGGGCAAGCGCAAACCGCTATGGCACAACTGGCACAACAGACGATGCCCAATTCCTTTGGTTTTGAATGGACTTCTATGGCGTACCAAGAGCAAAAAGCCGGGTCTTCTACCGTTATCATCTTTGCGTTGGCATTGGTAGTGGTATTGATGGTATTGGCAGCGCAATACGAAAGTGTAACCAGCCCTATGGCAGTTATTATGGCAGTGCCTGTGGCTTTGTTGGGTATTATTGTTGCCTGCTTTGTTTCGGGTCGCCCCATGGATATTTACACACAGATTGGTATGGTGTTAATGATTGCCTTGTCTGCCAAAAATGCCATTTTGATTGTAGAGTTTGCTCGTGATTACCGAAAAGAAGGTAAAAGTATTTACGAATCGTGCGTCGAGGCAGGACAGGTACGTTTGCGCCCAATTTTGATGACCTCGTTTGCCTTTATTTTAGGGGTGTTGCCGTTGGTAACAGCTACCGGTGCAGGCGCAGAGAGCCGTGTTTCATTGGGATTGTCGGTATTTGCCGGCATGTTGATGTCTACCATTGTAGGTACCCTTATTATTCCTAACTTCTATCAGTTCTGGCAAAAGATTCAGGAAAAGTATTTGGAAAAAAAGAAAGATGAATAATGCAGCTGTTTGCAAACGTGCTAATGTATGGATGTAACGCAACTTGATAAAATTCGGTCGATAAAAATGGACGATTATGGGTACGAATTACCCGATAATCGGATAGCAAAATATCCATTACCTCAGCGAGATAGCTCTCAACTGTTGGTCTATCAAAAGGGGCAGGTAAGTACGCGCGTTTTTCGCGAAATGGTTGCTTGTTTGCCTTCGTCTGCTTGCCTTGTTTTTAATAATACAAAGGTTATACAGGCACGATTGCAGTTTAATAAATCGACAGGAAGCCGTATCGAAATATTTTGCTTAGAGCCTATCTTGCCTGCCGCATACGACTTGATGTTTCAGCAAACTAAGTCGTGTACGTGGAAGTGCATGATTGGTAATTTAAAAAAGTGGAAAAACGGTGCTTTGGTTAAACAGATGGAGGTAAAGGGTCGTCTATTATCATTGAGTGCCGAAAGAGTGTCGACTACGGGAAATACTTCTGTTGTTTGCTTTAATTGGGATAGAGAAGACTGTACGTTTGCCGAGGTGTTGGATGCTTTTGGCGAATTGCCCATTCCGCCTTATTTGAACCGAAGCACCGAGGAATCCGATAAAACCACCTACCAAACCGTTTATTCCAAAATAAAAGGGTCGGTGGCTGCACCCACTGCGGGTTTGCATTTTACAGATGCAGTGCTGCAATCGTTGCAACAAAAAGGGTGCAAACGTTGCGAGGTGACCTTGCATGTAGGCGCGGGAACATTTCAGCCGGTTAAATCTGCTTGTATAGGTGGACATACCATGCACACAGAAGTCATCGAGGTACGAAAGGAAAGCCTGCAAACTTTGGCAGTGCAGTTAGGGAGCATCGTTGCTGTTGGTACAACATCGGTTAGAACGCTCGAAAGTTTGTACTATTTGGGTTGTCAGGTAGCAGCCGGTAATTACGATATGGTGGTAGAACAATGGGAACCCTACCAAAATGATTATACGCTGTCTGCAAAAGAAGCACTTGATGCGCTTATAGCTTATTTGGATAACCAAAACAGCGACATATTGCATGCCAGCACCCGTATTATCATTGTCCCCGGCTATACCTTTAAAATGGTCAATGCGTTGATGACCAATTTTCATCAGCCACATAGCACTTTGTTGCTGTTGTTAGCTGCCTTTGTGGGTGAGGAGTGGCGGGCTATATACCGCTATGCCATGGACAATGGGTATCGATTTTTAAGCTATGGCGATTCGTCGCTTTTAATACCATAATAGTATGAGAAAATTAGTAGTAGGCTTATTGTGCTGTTGCTGTGTCAGCCTGTTGGCGCAAACAGCCACCATTAACGGACAAATAGAGGGAAAACAGCTGTTCTCCATTGTCAAAGTAAGTAAACTTTCTGCCAATGGAGGGTTAGACTTTGTTACCTCGCAACCTGTCTCTACTACAGGAACTTTTTCGATAGACTTACAAGTGCCATCTGCGGATGTGTATGTGTTGCAATTTACCGATGGTAATCAGCTGCAACGACAACAAGTCATGGTGTTGCTTCCCAACGACAAGCTAACATTGCGGTTTAATAATACCTACCAGTCGATGCAGCTACAAGATGCCGTAGGATCGGAGGATGCCCGCTTTATTTTGCAGTACCAACAAAATGCCGTAAAAGCAGAGGATCAAGCCAAAGGGTTTGAACAGCGATATATGCAGGCAACAACCCCCGATGCAAAAAAAGCAGTGCAAACCGAATTTGAAAGCTTTTATAAGCTATACCAACAAAATAATATGCGATTTTATGCGGCGCATGCTCATTTGTTAAGTGCCGGATTTATGGCAATGAGCGAGTTTGGGGGTAATTTTGATGCCAATGTTTCGCTCTTTAAGGTGCTGTACAATGGTTTGAAAGAAAAGTACGCCCAACATCCGTTGGTCAAGGAAATGGATATTCGTCTGCAAAGCGTTATTGCAGTAGGTGCTGTTGCTCCCGATTTTGAAATTGCCGGCGTAGATGGAACCACGCTTCGATTAAGTGATTTTAAGGGTAAGTACGTGTTGCTTGATTTTTGGGCGTCTTGGTGCGGTCCTTGCCGCATGGAAAATCCAACCTTGGTAAAGGTCTATCAGCAATACAAGGACAAGAATTTTGCTATTTTCAGCATATCGCTCGATAATAATCGTGAAAAATGGTTGTCTGCCATACAGGCGGATGGTTTAATTTGGAAATCGCATGCAAGTTCGTTGATGCGTTGGAATTGCCCGGTGGCGCGTCGCTACAATGTTTCTTCCATCCCACATTCATTGCTTATCGATCCGAAAGGGAAAGTGGTAGCCATAGGACTTAGGGGAGAAGCGTTGATGCAGACTTTGTCCCAACTATTGGGCAAATAAGATACGAAAAGCCTCTTCTGCCTTTCTTACCGGTAGTAGCTCGATGTGTTGCGACGGGTGGGAAAGGCTTTCTGCATTGTATGCGGGTAGAATGATGCGTTTAAATCCCAATTTTTCTGCTTCTGCAATGCGTTGTTCCATGCGGTTGATAGGACGAATTTCGCCCGATAAGCCGACTTCTCCGCATAAGCATGTGCGTGTATCAATGCTAAGGTCCAAATTGGCTGATAAAATAGCAGAAATAACCGCTAAGTCGATGGCGGGGTCGTTGATGCGTAGTCCTCCGGCAATGTTTAAAAAGACATCCTTTTGCGCCAATTTAAACCCGGCTCTTTTTTCTAATACGGCTAACAGCATATTGAGTCGGCGCAGGTCAAAACCTGTGGCAGAACGTTGAGGTGTGCTGTAGGCAGCTGTTCCGGTAAGTGCTTGTACCTCTATCATAAGCGGTCGTACGCCCTCTATGGCGCAGGCTACGGCAATGCCGCTCATGTCGTCGTGGTGGGTGAGCAGTAATTCCGATGGGTTGGAGACTTCGCGTAGCCCTTCCTGTTGCATCTCAAATATTCCCAATTCTGATGTGTTGCCAAAACGGTTCTTGTTTGCCCGTAAAATGCGGTACATGTAATGTTGATCTCCTTCAAACTGTAGTACGGTATCGACAATGTGTTCGAGAATTTTGGGACCGGCTATGGCACCGTCTTTGGTAATGTGTCCTACTATAAAAACAGGGATGTTGTTTTCTTTGGCAAACCGAAGCAACGAAGTGGCACATTCCCTAATTTGCGACAAACTGCCTGTCGAAGTATCTGTAGCCTCTGTGCTGATGGTTTGTATAGAGTCGATGATTAGAATGTCCGGTTGGATAGTTTTGGCGTGCAGGTAAATTTGTTCCAATTGAGTTTCGCTCAAAATGTAGCAATTGGCATTGCGTATGCCCAATCTGTCTGCTCTTAATTTAAGTTGTCTGCTGCTTTCTTCGCCCGATACATAAAGTACAGTGTTGTCCGTCAGGTGCAGCATGGTTTGCAAAATAAGGGTCGATTTTCCAATGCCGGGTTCTCCGCCAATGAGCACCAAAGACCCTTTTACTAATCCCCCTCCTAAAACCCTGTTTAATTCGCCATTGTTTAAATTGATGCGAGGCTCTTCGGTGGTAGTAATGTCGTTAATGGCAATCGGCGCATGTGCTGAGGGCGAAAGCGTGTGAACCAAAGGTGTCGCCTTCTCTGTTTTGTAGGCGAACTCTTCTATACATGTGCCCCATTGTCCGCAGGATGGACATTTGCCAAACCATTGCGAAGCAGAACGTCCGCAACTATTACATACAAATATGCTTTTTTGTTTGGCCATATACGTGTTAATGCGGTGATGCGGTGATACGGTGATGCGGTTGTAAAGAATCAACTCACCAACTCACCAACTCACCGAATCGCCATTATAAAAGATTGGTTTTGCTGTCGGGGTGTATGATGCAGGGTTTGAATTTCTTAGCTTCTTCGAAATCCATTTGTGCGTATGCTGTGATAATCAAAATGTCGCCGGGTTGAACTTTGCGTGCTGCGGCACCATTGGTGCAGATAATTCCGCTGCCACGTTCGCCCTTGATGACATAGGTCTCAAAGCGTTCTCCGTTGTTGTTGTTTACAACGTATACTTTTTCGTTCTCGATGATATTTGCAGCATCCATTAAATCTTCGTCGATGGTAATGCTGCCTATATAGTTTAGATTAGCATCAGTAACGCTAACTCGGTGAATTTTGGATTTTAAAACTTCTATGATCATCCTTTGTAATGTATGTTGTCAATAAGTCGAATCTTTCCAAGATAGATAGCAATGCAACCAACCACAAAATCGCTGTCGTTCCAATTGTCAATGGGTTGCAGTGTGTTTCCGTCTACAATTTCGTAGTAATCCATTCTAAACTCATCATCATGTGTAAATTGTTGGTTTACCCATTGGATGGTTTCGGCTACGGTGTTGTTGGTAGCAAAGGTAGTACTTTTTGTTAGAACTTGTGCAATAAGGGCAGCTTTTTTACGTTGCTCATCGGTTAGGAGTGTGTTTCTGCTGCTACGCGCCAAACCACTTTCTTCGCGAATAATGGGGCAGGCAATAATTTCGATGGGGTATTGGAGTTGCTTGACCATGTCGCGAATAATGGCAACTTGCTGAAAATCTTTTTCGCCAAAATAGGCCTTGTTGGGCAAAACAGCATCAAAAAGTTTGCTTACAATTTGTGCTACACCATTAAAGTGCCCCGGACGATATTTGCCTTCCATAACCGTTTCTAAAGCACCAAATTGAAATTGACGAGTATCCTCTTCGGGGTACATTTCTTGTACGCTGGGCATAAAAGCGATGTCGCATCCGGCTGCTCGCAGCAATGCTTGGTCTGCCTCGGGAGTGCGAGGGTATCTTTCTAAATCGTTTTTATCGTTAAACTGAGTAGGATTGACAAAAACGCTGACAACACATAAATCATTTTCTTGGACGCATTGTTTTACCAATGATATATGGCCTTCGTGTAAAGCCCCCATGGTGGGTACAAAACCAACGCTTTTTACTTGTTTGCTTTTGATATATGCCTGTAAATCGGCTATTTTTTCTATGATAATCATACTACTTTTGTTTAGACGATGCAAAGATACGAATAAACGAGCGAGAAATATCAAGCTTGCTTGGATATTTTTTGCAGCGAGTGCAAGTATCTTCGGGGTTTACCTCAAAGATATGAATAAACGAGCGAGAAATACAGCCCCAACAACTCAGTGTCTACACAAATAAACAGCAAATAATTTGCATATTTACGGAATATTTTTTATATCTTTGCAATTGAATATTATTTGAAAGTCAATGGCAGCTAAAGTTTTATACGTAACGCAAGAGATTTTTCCTTATTTACCTACCTCTGAGGTAGCCACCTTGTGCAGAGAGTTGCCACAGGCTATTCAAGAAAAAGGGAAAGAAATTCGTACCTTTATGCCTCGTTATGGTTGTATAAATGAACGACGCAATCAATTGCACGAGGTAATTCGTTTGTCGGGTATGAATTTAATCATAGACGATACCGATCATCAGCTTATCATAAAAGTGGCTTCGATACAAGCTGCTCGTATGCAAGTGTATTTTATTGATAACGAGGAGTATTTTCGTCGTAAAGCAACAGTGGTAGACGAAAAGGGAGTGGAGTTTGCCGATAATGATGATAGAGCCGTGTTTTTTGCGCGTGGAGTATTGGAAACCGTCAAAAAATTACGTTGGACGCCCGATATTATTCACTGTCATGGTTGGATGGCGGCAGCGTTGCCTGTGTTGGCAAAAAAAGCTTATCAAGAAGATCCGTTCTTTGCCAATGCTAAGATTGTGTATTCTGTGTACGATAATGCTTATCAGCAAGTATTCTCCAATCGTATCGTCGATAAAATTCAAATGGACGGCATAGCACAAAAAGACTTGGAATTGGTCGCAAATGGTGCTTCGTATGTTGATTTTAGCAAATTAGCAATAGCTTACTCCGATGCCGTTATTCAAGGTAGTCCTTCTATTCATCCCGAATTGATAGACTATGCTAATAAAACACAAAAAATGTTTTTACCCTATCAAGATCCTCAAAATTATGTAACTTCGTACAACGATTTTTACGATCAAATTTTGGGTAAATAAGAAATACGATGAATCGTTTTGGTTATCTTCTGTTATCGGTTGTACTGTTTATTTGTGTAGCTTGCGAACCAAGTGATGCGGGTGCTGTTTTGCAACCCGAAGAAGACAAAATGAGTGTACAAACCGATTCTTTTCATGTAAAATCTACCACCGAACTATTACAGCATAGGTATTCCGAGTCTGATAAAGTAGAATTAGGATACGTGGTTGATCCTATTTACGGCGCATTTAAGATGGATTTTTTGTCCGAGTTTCGTTATGCTCGAGACACTTTTCCCGCTACTGCAACCGATGCGACCTTAAATTTGGTGTTGTACTATCGTTCCTACTATGGCGATTCGTTGTCTGCCAACGAGGTGTTGGTATATGCGCTTCAAAAAGCCTTGGATTTTGAACAAGACTATACCACCGATGTGTTGGTTAGCGATTATTGCGATAAGTCGGTGTTGTTGGGGCAAAAAACGTATGTTCCTTATGATGCCACAATTCCCGATTCGTTGCGCCAAGAAGAGAAATATTGCGATAAAGTGGTGGTAAAGCTACCGCAACAGTATTGCAACGAACTTCTTACCAATAGAACGTATACGCAGAGTCAGGATGCTTTCTTAGAGTTGATAAAAGGGGTTTATGTAACCAACTCTTATGGTAGTAGGGCGGTTCTTAATGTCGATTCGGTCAATTTAGAACTTAATTACCGTTATGCTCCCGATGTAGCCAAGCCCGATTCGTTGATCGATGCTGTTCGTATTTATCCTACTAACAAAGAGACCACTGCTATGGTGCGTGTAAGTGAGGTGCAACCTCCGGCGTTACTGGCTACCGATAGTATTCGATACGTAGTATCTTCTTCTGGTTATGCTTTGCGTGTGCATTTGCCCCTGAAAGCGCTTTCGGAAGCCTTGCACAGGGAGGACGCAGAAGCAAAACTAAACATCAATCATGCTTCATTGATTATCGAGCAAGCCTTGATGGACGATCCTGTAACCTCTAAGATGACGCCACCGGCTGTTTTGATGCTAATACGCGAAAAAGATATGGATGCGTTTTTTACGCAAAGTAAGTATCCTGCGGATGGAATAGAAACGGTATTGGGGGTATACAAAGAGGAGCAAAAACGCTATCAGTTTAATAATATGGCAGGCTATTTAGAAACCCTCTTGTCTGATAGCGAGACCGATTTGGAGCAAGTAAACGATTTCTTTATTGTACCGGTAAGCGGTGTTACCGACGTAGCAGGAACCAATGCTGTGGTACGTCATTTGTATAAGCCCTTTGCGGTAAGACTTCGTAGCGAAAAAAATCAAAAATCGCCCATGCGATTAGCGGTTACTTATTCGGTGTTGTAATGCCATTTTTGATGGCGTCTTGTGCCGCCGTTTTGTAGGCGTTAATTAGACCGCCTGTTCCTAACAATGTTCCACCAAAATACCTGACCACAACTACTAATGTGTTGTCCAAGTTGGCAGCATCTATTTGTCTGAGTATGGGACGTCCTGCAGTCCCAGAAGGTTCTCCATTGTCGTTAGCCCTAATGTCTTCTCCTATTCGGTAGGCAAAACACACATGTTTGGCCTTGTGATGCTCTTTTTTGTATCGATTGACAATCTCTTTTACTTCTTCTTTTGAGGTGATGGGCATGGCAAAAGCCAAGAATTTACTGCCTTTTTCCTTGTAAATTCCCTCTGTTAGACCTGTAAGTGTTATTCTTTCTGCTTTTTTCACAGAACAAAAATAGTGATTTTTGTAAAATTTTAACGAAAACGTGTGCATTTTCGTAAAAAAAAAATTATTTTTGTCCGAATAAAAACAAAATTTTCAACCTTAAAATATAGTAATATGAAGAAAAGTAAACAACTGCATCAGTGGTTGCGTGCTGTGTATGTTGCGAGTGTACTATTGGCAATGTCTGCTACTACATGGGCAGCCAATATGGTAAATACTCCAATTGATGAAACAGAGACAATCGATGGTTTTGTCATTTCTGCCACCACCTTTTCGGCGGCTAACAACAGCGAAGTAACCGAAAAAAACTCTTTAACGCAAGAAGAAATTTTTTGGCTGAAATCGTCAGACTATTTGACCATGGCGAGCGGCTATACGGCTACTACAGGTACTTCTTACGGAAACGAGTCTGCTCCAAAGTACAAGATTACCAATGGCAGCAATAGTGGTTATGCCTCTAAATTAGAAGCAGATAAAAACTATTTGATTTTTCATGCTCCTGCAAAAGAGACCAATGTAGCGACCATAAGCATTGAGGGTTATAAACCCAATTCAAATGTGACGGTTAAGTTTGGAATTGAAGAATTGAGTGGTAACGATAAGACGCAATTGCTTATTGTTGTAAATAATAACTATAAATCGTATCAAACGATAGAAAAGGGCTCCGAAAATCAGTTGGAAGTATATGTAAATGATGCTTCTTCGTCTGCTTATGCTACCAATAAACTAACAATAGATATTAAACGACACAATTGGAACGAGGGAGCTAACTGCGTCTTTGCACTTTCCGATTTCTATGTGTACGGCGAAGTGGATGCGCTTTCTGCATCGGCTGATAAAAAAACAGTAGCTTTAGGCGAGTCTGTTACGCTATCGGCAAAATCGGGCATAGGTTTAGATATGTCGAATGTAATTTGGCAGGTATCGACCAATGGTGGAATGGATTATATACAAGATGTAGGTCAGGGCGAATCGGTGACATTGCAACCTTTGTTGGGTAAAAACTACTATCGCGCCATGGCGATAGACGATGCCGGTATTTCTTACTTCTCGGAACCGATTGTGGTTACTGCTATTATCGAATGCGCTGGCTCTTCCGAAGTGCTGTTCGAAGAAAACTTTGGCTTGTTGGAAAATGAAAAAGCACGTAGTGCCGGTAATACCGAACACATCAATGTGTATGTGGAAGATACTAACGAAGATGGTTACAAGTATGTCGACGGTTGTGGCATGCTAAAAAGTGATGGAACGTACGCTATAATGGCGAATCCTAAATATGGTGGTTGTAATATAGACGGTGCCAAAGATGGATGCGATTGTGAAGATGCCATAGAATTGGTTAATATGTGGTTCCGTGATATTTGGGATCATACCCAAGGAGGAAAAGACGAAAATGACAAATACGGTGCAATGTTAATGGTGAATGGCGATGCCGAATTGGTGTACAGCCGCAAAGTAACAGGTATCTGTACCAATACGATAATGAATTTCTCGGCATGGTTTGCCAGTGCATCAGGCCCGATGAAGGGTATAGAAGAACAATACAAACCGATATCCATGCAGTTTGTGGTAAAAGACAAAAATGGAGACATTATTGATGATGCTACTTTGATTGTAGAGGATATTGACTATGAGGATGGATGGGTAAAAGGTGAAACCTCATTCAATTCTGGCGATAATGATGAGCTGACGGTAGAAATATACAACTACCAAGAAGGTGGTCAAGGCAACGACTTTTTGGTAGACGACATTCGTTTTACCGTTTGTAAACCTAAGGTGCAATTGATACCTTCTTCTCATTCTAATAATCCACAATTTATTACCATCGATGGAAACAAAGTCAACGGTATGTGTAATGAGCATGTGGCACTTACAGTAGAAGAAACGACTGCCAATCAAATTTTTGATCAGCCTTACTATTTGTGGATGATTAAAACCGATGGTGGCGAAGCGTTTGAGAGAATTCAGGCCTATGATGGTATTACCCGATTAGATACCGTAATCACCGATATGGATGTATTTGTGGTAATGGCGGCTGATATGCAACAAGCAGTGGACTATATCAATAACCCAGAGCAAAATAAATGTGCATTGGTGGCAGTAACAGATACCATCTCTATTTCTTGTCCCTTTATGTCTGTGTCGTTCGATCCTGATTGTAACGATATTTACCTATCAGCGATGTATTCGGGAAATGACGAAATAGTATGGCAACAATCTTTGGATGGCGAAAATTGGGAAGATATAACAGCAGAGGGCTTTGTGGGTAAAGGTAATGAAAATCCTGTTAATCCTATTACTATTTCTAAAAACACCTACTTCCGCATCAAAGAAAAAAATAGTGAAAAAATCAGTGATCCTGTATTAGCGGTAGTAAAAAAAATAACGATAGAGGCTACCCCTGCTACTTTCGATCCGGACGAAGGCACTCTTGTCTCTTTGGAAGCTACCATCGAAGGTTTCAAAGATCCTCAAACCGATGAGCCTATTACCTCGTCCGAAGATATAAACTGGTACTACAGTACCGACGAAGCAACGGTTGCCGGTTATATGCCATGGCGTGAGCAGTACGGTCAAATGAAGGCAGATACTATATTGATAAAGGAAACTTCATTCTATGTAGAATTGGAAGGATGTTCGTCTGATCCCATTACTATTACCGAAAAATCGCCTGTAGAAATAACAGTCAGCAGGGATTGTAATAAAATCTACTTAACATTAACCACAGAGGGTACGGCTACATGGCAACGCTCTGCCGATGGGGTGACATGGGAAGATTTGACTGATGCAGACTTTAAGCAAGATGAACAATCGCAACCATACGTAGAAATTGGTGAGACAACCCATTTCCGTGCTGTTGTAGAGGAAACTGCAAGCGATCCAGTTAGCATGGATTTTATGGAGTTAACCCTTTCTATCGACCAAACCGATATTCGTTTAGGCGACGAAGTAAAAATGGAGGTGACCACTAACTTTAGCTCTAACAATGCGGCTGTTTGGTACCAAGAAGAAACAGCTATCGATAACGAAGGTGATAGCTATTCGCCCAAGCCTTATGCTCCTGCTACCTATTATGTAGAGTTGGAGGGTTGTAAATCGAATACCGTAAAAGTAGAAAGCGTAGTGTGGCCTACCGTCTTTACACCAATGGTAAAAGACTCTTATAATGATGATTTTGTAGTGGGTATGCAGCCCGCCATTAGCTTTGCTATCTTTGACCGTTACGGCAACTTAATTGTGGAAACCACAGATGGTTGGGACGGAAAAGATAGAAACGGAAACTTTGTATTCCCCGATGTATATTCCTACGTAGCAACTTTGTCCAGTGGCGAAGTGATAAAAGGATTCGTAGAATTGTTAAATGAAAAACAAAAATAACCCTATCATCATGAATTATATGAGAAAGTCTATAGTAATGCTAATGCTTCTATCGGGAATCCTATCGGTACAAGCAGCCATTAGCGAGAAATACAATCAGGGCTACGACTTAAAGTCGTTAGAACTGAATACATCGGGCAATGAGCGTAATATATCGTTGTTTGCCGATAATCAAATAATGTTCTTAAACGATGGTAAGGTGTATTTGAGCGAACTTACCTCTTCTAAAGACAGCCTTTTGTCGCCCCAAGAAAATAAAGCGTTGCAAAAATTAGGTGTACAAGGCAATGTGGCGTACGATAAGGTTGCCGGTAAAATATACTTCTCTTTGGTAGAGTCCGAAACGACCGAATGGTTGTACGAATCAACCTTAAAAGATGGCAAATGGACCTTGCCCAAACGTTTGGAAATAGAAGGCATGGGTACTGTGCGTGGCAATAATGCGTTTATGGCAAATGCCGGTTGGAGCTATTTGACGAAAACCAAAAGTATCATGCAAAACCCAGCCCTTGCAAAAGGAGGTAAGCGCTTGTATTTTACCAGCGCTACCATCGAAAATGGCAAAGGAGGCAAAGACTTGTGGTACATCGATCAAAAATCGGAAGGATTATGGTCAGCACCGGTTAATGTTGGCGATAGCGTTAATACAGCAGCCGACGAAGACTTTGCATTTATCGAAAACGATGAAATCTTGTATTTCTCGTCCAACCAAAATGCCATTACGCATCTTTACATGGCTAATGCAGCCAATGGTGCTTGGCAAAAAGCCACATTGATGAAAGAACCTTACAATAGTGCTGTAAATGACTATAGTATCTTAGTGGTAGATGGCACCCCTTACTTGGTAAGTGACAGAAATGCAGGCAATGGATCGGATATTTTTGCCTTTGTCAAAAAACCTTGTCAAATTGCTTTGAACGATGTTGAGGTAGTGCAAGAATTTACAGGTGGCGGTTATGCGATTACCGGAAAGATAACGTTTGACAATGCGCCCACCACCGGAGTGCTGTCTGTAAAAGATGATTCGGGTGTAGCAGAAACATTCGAGATGCCTCTTGAATCGCCCTTTAGCTTTGAATTGGACGATTTAGATTGCGAAGAAGATACCTTAACCCGTACTGTAATGGTATGGTTCTCGGACGCTAATTGCGAGTCGAAAGCATCTTATGTGGCTCCTGCCGAAATCAAGCGCGATTTTTATTGGGTTTATTTCTTGTTTGAATTTGATAAAGCAACCTTGTTGCCTCAATCAGAAGCTGATATGAACAGATTGGTAAAAGAAATGCAAAAATTCCCAGATGCTAAATTTGAAGTGAGTGGATATGCCGACGAACGTGGTAGTAACGAATACAACGACAAACTATCCAAACGTCGTGCAGAGGCTGTAAAAGCTGCTTTAATCGAAAAGGGTATCAATCCTAATAAGTTGAAGATTGTAGCAAGAGGTAAACGTGCTCTACAAATACAAGATGCACAAAACGAAGACCAACACGCACAAAACCGTCGTGTAGAAGTTAGAATTATTAACCCTGAAAATAAATAAGCGCCATGAAAAAAGAACTATTATTAACAGCTGTACTTTTGTTCGTGTGCACCGCCATATTTGCACAGGGCGATTTTAGATTGTCAGAACAAATGTTTTCGCGTATCAATCAAAACCCGGCAGCGATTGGTAATAACGAAAAGATTCAGATTTTTACTGCCGGACGTATGCAATACGTGGGCATGGGATTGGAACAATCGCCTACATCGGCGTTGCTTAACGGTCACTATTATAACGAAAAAATCAAGTCGGGCTTTGGCTTGAGTTTCTCGTACGATGAGTTGGGTTTGTTCAACCAAACCATCAACGCCAAACTTTGCTATGCTTACAACATCGATTTATTCGAAGGTGGTTTGCTTTCGTTGGGGTTGTCGGCAGGTGTGGTAAACAAGATGTTTGACCCCTCACGTCACGTATGGCGCGACGAAGGTGACCCCTTGGATGGTGGAGATGAAATTACTAATACGACTGCATTCGACTTGGATTTTGGTGTCGAATTCTCTTGGAAATACTTATTGGTGGGTGCTTCTATTACTCACTTGCC
>JAFVZF010000109.1 GCA_017508305.1 Paludibacteraceae bacterium
AAAGAGTTATTTGAAAAGCATGAGGAATATAGTGTAACAAAACAAGTTAGCAATTTCTTATCCATTGCCCATTCTCATGCAAGTTCTTCTTAATGGTTTGATACTCAAAGAATCTTAATCAAACTACATCAAATATAGTAATAAACGAGCGAGAAATAGCAAGCTTGCTTGGATATTTTTTTGCAACGAGTGCAAGTATCTTCGAGGTTTCCCTCAAAGAGAATAAAAAAAGACTGACCAAAGTGTTTTAGTCAGTCTTTTTTATGCTGTATAGAGGTAATCCTCTTTCGAGTTACGCTTTAGCTTCTACCGAAACAAAAGACTTGTTGTCTTTTTTGCGGCGGAATACTACAGTACCGTCAATTAACGCAAACAAGGTGTGGTCTTTGCCCATACCTACGTTTTTGTCAGGGTGGTGTTGGGTACCGCGTTGTCTTACAATAATATTTCCGGCTTTAGCGAACTGACCACCGTAAATTTTAACGCCTAAGCGTTTGCTTTCTGATTCACGACCGTTCTTCGAACTGCCGACGCCTTTCTTATGTGCCATTTCTTAAATCCTTTCTTTATTATTAAGCAACAACATCTTTAATTACTAACTCGGTGAAGCATTGACGGTGACCGTTACGTACACGATAACCTTTTCTTCTTTTCTTTTCGAAGACGATAACTTTGTCTCCTTTTACGTGCGATACTACTTCGGCAACCACTTTAGCACCTTCTACTACAGGAGCACCGATGGTAATTTTGCCGTCAGCATCAACCAATAAAACTTTGTCGAATTCGACTTTTGCGCCACGTTCTTCGTTTAAACGATGAACAAACACTTTTTGGTCTTTTGCAACCTTAAATTGTTGTCCGGCGATTTCTACAATTGCGTACATGTTATAAAGATTGTTTATAAAATACCTTCGATCGGGTGATGTCCTTTTGAACATACTTACTTATACCTTGTCGAATTTATGGACCGCAAAGATACGGGTTATTTTTAATTCTGCAAAATTATTTTGCTATAAAAAAAGCACGGCAACGATTAGATGCTGTGCTTTTTACATTGGTTAAATCTGTTTATTTTTTATCAGCTTTAGGACATTCGGGGTGAGGGCCTTTGCAGTGAGGCTTTTTGAAATCTTTTTTGCCGCACATGGGTTTGTGAAATTTGCGTGGGCCATCAAAACCGTGCATTTTTTTCATCAAAAGGCTTTTTTGTTGGTCGATGGTTAGGCTATCAAAGTTTTCCCACAAATTGTTGATAGAATCTCGGTACGCTTTGCGTTTGGCTTCGCGGTTGTCGATAAATGTTTTGGTCTTTTGAATGAGCTCTTTTTGTTCTTGTTCTGATAAGCTGTCAAATTTAGCCCATTTTTCAAAATTTTTGCCGCCATGTTTCATCTTGTGGCATTTTTTAGGGCAAGCGTGCATGGCAGGACATTCTTTTTTGCAGGTGTTTTCGTTGTTGCAAGAGTTGCTGTTGCACGAAACAATTATGGTAGCCATTAAAGCCATTAAACCTAATTTAATCATCTTTTTCATAATAGTAAATTTTAATGTGTTTGTTTAATTTTCTAACTAATTACGACTCTTTGACTTGTAAAAATGAAGTAGGTTTAAAGTGAAACTGAAAAACATTTGTTATTAAATGTAAAACAACTACCTTTGCGCGATGATAAACGATGTGGTTCAACATTGTTTTTAGGAATAGAATTGGCTAAAATATGAGAAAGAAAATTTTACTATTGGCTTCGGCCCTAATACTATCTGTTGTTGTCAATGCGCACGATGCGGAGATTGATGGTATCTACTATAATATAGATTCAGAAAACAAAACAGCACAGGTTACTTTTAAAGGGAATACTTATCAAGACTACGAGGGTGAGTATGTTGGTAGTGTTACCATTCCGTCTTTCGTTAGCTACAACGACCAAGATTACACGGTTGTTGCTGTAGGTAATGATGCGTTTGGGCAAAACCAAATTACTTCGGTTACGATTCCCAGTACCATTACAACCATCTCAGAAACTGCTATGGCAGGCTGTAAAGATTTGACAGAAGTTCTTGTGTCGGCAGAGAATGACTATTTTGCATCGATAGATGGTGTGCTGTTTAATAAGGATAAAACTAAGCTGATTTTATACCCGATAGCCAAAGAAGGAACTTCGTATTCTATTCCAGATGGAGTTGTTGCGTTGGCGATTTATTCGTTTTGCATGACCAATTTGGAGTCGGTTGTGATGCCCAATACGGTAGTAGAGGTAGAAAGGTATGCTTTTTATGGTGCCAAGAAGTTGGCAACCATTACCATAGGTGATGGTGTGGAATTGGTAGGAGTGTGTGCATTTGCCGCATGTGATGCGCTGACCTCTGTAATTCTTCCAGCCAGTATCGCAACCATAGAAGATGCGGCTTTTTCTGAATGTCCTGCTATTAGCACCATCACATGTTACGCCAAGCAAGTTCCTAATATAAGTGTATTTGCCTTTTTTTCTTTGCCTATGGATAAGGTAGTCTTATATGTACCTTGCGAGTCGATGGATGCGTATAAATCGCATGGTGTTTTTGGAGACTTTGTCAATATTGAATGTATCGAAGATACCCCAACATCGGTAGATGCAATTACAGAGGATGTGGCGATTTCTGTTGTAGGTGGATTGATTGCTTGTTCGGACGATTTCGTGATCTATAATATGGTAGGTAAAAACGTAACGGCATGCAATGGCTCACTTCCCTCGGGTGTATATCTTGTGTCGGCAAGAAATACGATAAAGAAAGTGTTGGTAAGATAGTTGACGATATTCATTACAAGAGAAGGTTGCCGCATCGCAGCAACCTTTTTTTTATGTATTTTTTTTTTTTGAAATCGATTCGCCGATTAGTCGATTAGTCGATTTTGATCTCCATGCCGTCGTAGCAAAGAAATTGATTGGCGGGTAGGGAGGCTTGTACTACATCGTGCAGCCCTATTTGGTGGCTAAGGTGGGTAAAATACACACGTTTAGCACGCACACGAGTGGCAAATGCTTGCGCTTGTTGCAAAGTAAAGTGCGAAAAATGGTAGGTAATGCGCAGGGCATCTACAATCAAGACATCTACATCCATTATTTTTTCTACTTCGCTGTTGTCTATGCTGCTAATGTCGGTTAGGTAGGCAAATTTGCTTATACGAAAGCCCAAAATAGGCAACTTATGGTGGTAACAACGAATGGGTTGTATTTCAATGCCGTTTATTTCGAATGGTTTGGTATTGATAGGAAAAACCGATAGCAAAGGCACGCCGGGGTACAATTTCTTTCCAAAAGGCAATAGCTTCTTTTTAGGAAAACAATACGGCATATTTCGTTTAATGGCTTTGATAACGTTTTTTTCGGCAAAAATATTTACGTTTCCAAAGGGACGCAAATCGTCTAAGCCCGATACGTGGTCGTAATGTTCG
>JAFVZF010000008.1 GCA_017508305.1 Paludibacteraceae bacterium
ATTGTTCGGATATGGGCGCCATCGATGTACTGTCGTTGGGCATTATACTATCTGTGAGTGTAATGAGTGTGCTGTCGTTGTACCACGAATAGGTGCGTAACAAACTATCGTATTGCGCTACAAAGGTGCTGTCTTTTAGCAGGCTGTCTGTTAAAACAACCCATGTGCTGTCTTTCAGTAGAATACTGTCGGGTCGTGGTAACGGAACCGGAGTGTCGATGTATTCAATCTGTACCAATTGTTCCGGCTCTCCAAACGTAAATTCGTCTATTAAATAATCGGCATTGCTGTGTTCCAATAAAAAGACCAAATACTCCAAATCGCATACTTGTGTACGTTGGTAAGTAGAATCGTAGGCGTAGGTATTGTATTTTCCCTCCTGATTAACTCCGCTTATAATGCCCAATAGTTCGCCGTGTGCATTGTAAACCGCTTCGCCCATACGTCCATAAGGGGCATCACAAGTAGTATAAAAATCAGTATAAATGGTATCGGTAAGTAGCGATTGCGCCATGCTGCTATCTAAAGCTATGTGCGGAGATTCGTACAAGTACGACTGGTTATTGAGACGGTTGAGCGTGGCAAAAGCATCCACCTGTATGCCGTTTCCAATGTGATATCCCAATATGTGTCCGTAGCCCAAACGTAAGGTGTAGTTGGCTTCTGGCAATGGCAAACTGTTGCTTTGCATTGCGATGGCTTCTTGGTACATGCGCTTAGAACGTTCGATAAATGGGTCGTGCTCGATGTATAGCAAGTAATGCAAGCGTTCCAGTTGGCTTATTTGCGTGCAAAGTTGTAGCAGTGGATCTGCCAAACGTTGTTTTTCGGTGGGCGCATCTAAATATTTGGTAAATCGTTTTTCGTCTACCATAAACGATTTTTTGAGGACATAATCGACGTATTTTTGGGTGTCCCCTTTGTATTTTTTGTCGATAAGTTCATAGAAATGGGGTAGGTAAGTAGTGTCGCAAACAGAACGATAGTAGTCCAATGCTGCACTGAGCCATGCTTTTTCGTCGGCCATGTTCAGCTTTTTAAAAAGTTGCCCTATTTGCGATAAGGTGGCGGCTTCGTTTTGGGCATTCATTTGCAATAGCAACTGTCCCATTTGTATGCTGTTTACTTGTTTAAATAGTTCTACATTGATGCGGTATTGTATCAGGTGGTTGCGTCTGGCAGTATAGCTGTTTTGCAAAAAGGGTAGTAGGTTGCCATAGCGCAATGCCGTTTTAAATTGCTGATGATTGGCGGCCCAATAGGTAAATGCCATCTCTTTTTCTTGCTTTTTCTCTATGAGTTGCAAACGCTTTAAAATTTGTTGTTCTCGTTTAACCGAATCTTGCCATGATTGGGTTTTTGCCTGATGCTGATGTTCTAAAAATTGCCAAACCATTATCTTGGCGCTATCGTTTGCCCACCTCTCTTTCAGCTCTTCCGATAGTAGATAGCGTTCGCTAAAATTAGGATATCCTAAGTAAAAAACAGGGTCTGCCACTTGCTTTTTAATGCGCGATAGGGTGGCATGTGGCATGTCTTGAGCCGGTATATTGAACTCCGAATACATAGAGGGAGTATTGTCGCGCGATGTATAGATGCGTAAAAGGCAGAAATCGGCTACATAACGTTGTGGCAGATGATTACCGGGGCGGTATGTTGCCATGTTTTGATGGGGCAAATACACCAAACGTATATCGTTGTATTGTGCATATTCGTACAAATGATACTCTTGGTTGGAGTTACATTCAATTTGAATAAGGTGTCCCGGTATGTTGGGCTGCTCCAAGTAGATTTGCGAGCAAATAGAATCAATTTGTTTTTTTCGGTGGTTTTCGTCTAAGGTCGAATCAATTTGGCTGTAAATGCGATTGGAGATATTTTCGGTGCGTTTTAGTTGCAGCGCATACAGATTGCCTAAAGGTATCTCTTGTTGGATGCCATCGGCGGCAAATCCCTCTGTCAGGCTATCTGTTTGTTCGATAAAACGAATAAAGGGAGTGTAGTTGGTAAGTAATAACCCGTCCTTGGAGACAATCACTCCGCTGTGACCATTGGAAAGATAAACTACTTGATCTTTGAGCGAAATGTTTTGCGGATGGTAGATGTCATCGGCCGTTATATCACTGCCTGCTTCGTCTATTAGGTCAAATAGCGTGTCGGGTATGGCGGTAGGTATCCACATACCTTCTTCTGCATGCACCAAGAGGCTGCAGCAGCAACAAATAAACAGTATATAGGTTTTGACGTTTTGCATATTTTCTATAGTTTTCGGTAACAAAAGTAGTGATTTTTTTTGTAGTTTTGCATGCAACTATGGTAAGTTATTTGCAAATAGAGGGTCTGACCAAACGTTTTGGTGCTACCTTAATGTACGAAAACGTGAGTATGGAGTTGTCCGAGGGGCAACGAGTGGCAATAGTAGCCAAAAATGGAGCTGGAAAAACGACCTTGCTCAATATCATTGCAGGTAAAGAGCCCTACGAGGAGGGTCTAATTACCTTTAAAAACGATTTGCGTATTGCCTATTTGGATCAAAATCCGACATATCCATCTCATTATACTGTATTGGAAGCATTTTGTTCGGTGCCTAATCCTGTTGCCAATTTGATAGCTCGTTACGAAGCGTTGATGGCAAAAGGCGATGAGGTATACCAGAGCGAAGAGTTTCAACAGGTGCTTTCGGAAATGGATCACTACAAGGCGTGGGAGTACGAACAGCGTGCCAAACAAATTCTCTCTAAATTGCGTATCACCGATTTTTCGCAGAAAGTAGGAACATTATCGGGCGGACAATTAAAACGGTTAGCATTGGCAAATGCGCTGATCAACGAACCCGATTTGCTGATATTGGACGAACCTACCAACCATTTGGATTTGACGATGACAGAATGGTTGGAAGAGTACCTAAATCGTTCGTCGCTTACCTTGCTTATGGTCACACACGATAGGTATTTTTTGGATCGTGTTTGCACGGAAATTATCGAAATAGACAATAAACAGCTGTATCGGTACAAAGGAAATTACAGCTACTACTTAGAAAAACATCAGGAACGTGACGAACAACGTAATGCCGAGTTGGCGCGTGCCAATAATTTGTTTCGCAAAGAGTTGGATTGGATGCGTAGACAACCACAAGCGCGTGGTACCAAAGCAAAAAGTCGTATAGACGATTTTTATCAGTTGCAAGAAAAAGTACGTCAAAAACCCGTTGAGGGTCAAGTTAAGTTGGAGGTAAAAGCAGCCTATCTGGGGTCGAAAATATTTGAGGCACAATACATTTGCAAGGCTTATGGTAATTTGCGTATTATGCACAATTTTTACTATCAATTTACCAAAGGAGAAAAAATGGGTATTGTGGGGGCAAATGGCACCGGAAAGTCTACGTTTGTAAAGATGTTGTTGGGGGTGGAAAAGCCGGACAGTGGTACTTTTGATATTGGCGAAACGGTAAAATTTGGCTACTACAGCCAAGATGGTTTGCACTTTAACGACCAAATGAAGGTAATCGATGTGGTACGTGATATTGCCGATGAAATAGATTTGGGAGGAGGAAAACGCTTGTCGGCTTCGCAGTTTTTGGCACATTTTTTGTTTACACCCGAGACGCAAAACAACTATGTATACAAATTGAGTGGAGGCGAAAAACGTCGTTTGCACTTGTGTACGGTACTAATGACCAATCCTAATTTTTTGGTATTAGACGAACCTACCAACGATTTGGATATAGTAACGCTTAATCTGTTAGAAGACTACTTGCAACATTTTGCCGGTTGTGTGATAGTGGTGTCGCACGACCGTTACTTTATGGATAAGGTGGTGGACCACTTGTTGGTTTTTAAAGGCAATGCCGAAATACAAGACTTTCCCGGTAACTATACGGATTATCGCTTTTGGCGTGAAGAGCAAGAAAAAATAAAGGCGCAAGCAAAGAAAAAAGCGGTTGTCGAGAGTGTACTGGTAAAGAACGAACACAAGCGCAAACTTACTTATGCCGAGCAACAAGAATTTAAACAAATAGAAGCAGAAATAGCCGCCTTAGAAGCCGAAAAAAGTGCTTTAGAATCTGATTTTGCTGCCGGAAATTTATCGGCAGACCAAGTACAACAAAAAGCACAACGTTTGCAGCAACTGTTGCCTCTTTTGGACGAAAAAGAAATGCGTTGGTTAGAACTATCCGAGATAAGCTAAAAGGTGATTGTGCGCACGTTTGCATATTTCAAAAATAATTGCGAATATTGTACCATTGTTTTAATAAATATTCATTTACTATGAAAAAACTATTTTCACTGTTTTTGCTTGCTCTTGTGGTAAGCTTATTCTCTTGCGAGCCTCCTGTAGCTCCTTCAGATGGAGAAGAGGGAGGAACTGATACAGAACAACCTGTAACGCCAGAAGAGCCTGCTAATCCCGACACACCCGAACAACCGCAACGTCAATATGCCGACGAGTATGTGGTATGTAACTATAACATTCGTTACTATAATGGTTCGTCGGATGGCAGCAATACAGGAGCAAAAGCATGGCCCAATCGTAAAGCCAAGGTATACGAAATGATAGCCCGTTATGGCATGGATGTGTGCGGGTTGGAAGAAGTAACAAGCACGATGGCAAAAGATATTATAGCCGATCTTGCGGATTACGAGTACATTGGCTATGGTCGTGATAATGGTAAACGACAAGGCGAAGGCGCTTCGGGCGAGCAAACCGGACTAATATTCAAGAAAGCACGTTTTGAGGCGTTGGAAAGTGGTCGTTTCTTTTTATCCAATACGCCCAATAATGTGAGTAAGTTACCTAACTCCAACTTTAATCGCATGGTGGCATGGGTAAAACTCAAAGACAAAGAATTTGGCGGAGAGTTTTATTTCTTTGCAACCCACTTTGATAACGATTACGATGCAAAACACGTTACCGTGCGTTCGCAGCAAGCTGATGTTGCCATTGCTAAGGTGCCTGAGATAGCAGGCGAGTTGCCTTTCTTCTTTGTGGGCGATTTTAACTGTGAAACATCCGAAACTGCTTACGAAAAATTATCGGCAGCATTCGATGATGCGTTTATAAAAATGGGCTTAGATGCAATGGGGGGCTATGTGTGCAACGAGAGTCAGTTAAAGACCTATCCCGAAGATTGTGCTTGTGCCGGAAACACGTATACCGGCTTGTACTCTTCGAGCGATAAGTGGCCCAAACGTATCGATTTGGTACTATTTGACGATGCTAAAGCAACCGTTTCGTATTACAATGCCGATAACGATAATATGGGATTAAGCATGTATCCTTCTGATCACTTGCCTGTAATTACCAAAATGAGTATTATCGAGTAAATAGTACATCTTATACAGATAAAAGGGCTTTGACTGCGGTCAAAGCCCTTTTCGTTTTATGCCGAGAACAGGAAGTATTACAGCATGCCCAATTCGAGCATGGCTTCTTCGCTCATGCGGCTTTTGTCCCATTCGGGCTCAAATACTAAATTTACTTTTACTTCTTTGATACCTTCGACACTGGCTACTTTTTGTTGTACATCTTCTACAATAAAGTCTGCCATGGGGCACGATGGTGCCGTTAATGTCATGTCGATGGTAACGTTTTGTTCGCTGTCGATATCAAGGTTATAAATAAGCCCTAAATCATACACGTTTACGGGAATTTCGGGATCGTAAACGGTTTTGAGCATGGTAACAATTTTTTCTTCTAAAGCTAAAAATTCGTTCATATCTTTTTGGGTAAATAATCGGTTTGTATGTTGGTCATGGAGCCCCAAAGGCTGTGTCTGGCTTGAGGATTCATTTTTTCGAGCAAGGCCATAACTTGGCTCATGTCGCTACGGTGCGAATCGGTTTCGTAGGGACAATTTTTTACAGGTTTTACAAACCCACGAATGCGTGCCATTTCTTTGACCTCGCTTTCGGCAATCAGGCACATGGGTCTGATAATATCCACATCTACGTGGTTCATTTTAAGGTAGGGTGGCATGGTCGAAAACGCCCCCTGAAAGGTTAAATTCATGAGTAGGGTAGCCAAAATGTCGTCTTGATGATGCCCCAAAGCAATTTTGGTACAGCCCAATTCTTTTGCCAATTCAAAAAGTTTTTTCCGACGATTCCAAGCACACAAAAAGCAAGGCGATTTGCGTGTGTCGGTGCTGGCATCAAAACTACCCGTTACATGGTAAAATGGAATGCTAAACGATTGGCAGTAATTTTTTAAATACGCAATATCCGTTTGATACGGTACGTTGCTCATGCTGACATGGGCAGCTACCACGTTAAATTTAGGTTTAAAAATAGCAGCCCGTTTGGCAAAAAGTTCCACCAATGCCAACGAATCCTTACCGCCAGATAGCCCAATAAGCACCTTATCGCCATCGGCAATAAGGCCATAATCCTTAAGTGCCTTACCAAACTTTTGGTGCAACTTAAAGATAATTCTGCTATCCTGTGGGGTTAATTCTTGCATGTTCTGTTGGGTGCGTAAAAGTACAACAAATTTTGCTAATTATTGGTTTCTATCCATAAATCTTCTTCTTTCCATTTGTTAGGGAATCCCATGGAATATAGATTTATTTTATCGTATTTTGTTAGGAGTTGATTAAGTTTTGTACGAAAATTATTATTGGGTTGGATATTATCCAGTAAATAAATAATACAACACAATAAATTGTATAGTTTAGATTTATTGTGTGAGAGTTCTTTAATCCATTTGCCTTGAAGCTTTAGAGCATGTAGTTTGGGAGAGAATGAAAATCTTCTATTCCATATACGTGAGTGGTGTGCAACGTAATTTCTAATTAAAACAATCGCTTTGATCCAACTCTCAAGAACCTCATGTTGTGGTAGGCTTAACTCTCTTGCTATTAGCTTTTTGACTTTAGAATCATTTAGATTAAGATATAATTTAGATATAGTCCCAAATGATGTAACCTCCAATGTCTTCCAACAGGGTGGAATGTGCGGGAAATCGTATTTATTATAATATTCAAGGATAAAATCTTCTTTAGAACGTTTAAGCTCTCGTTCAATGGTTTGTAAATTATCTAAATGTAACTTTGGGCATTTGCATAATGATTTGTCTAATATCCAAAAACCGGAATGCTTTAACGAGATATGATGTATTATTTTAGATCTGAATGATATTTCTATCGCTTGGGTTGCTTCGAATAATAAACACCGTAACTCTTTGTCAAAATAATAGTGGTATAAAGCATCCTCAAAATACGATCCGTCTTTATATTTATGATTATTGGTGTCGGTTTCATAATATTTGAGATATGACGCAATTCTAAAATAACTGATTGATTTTAGTTCTTGTAGTGCGTGAGATTCGTTCTGGAAAAGCAGTCCTCTACTTTTTAGCTGTAGAATAATTTCTGTGTAAGATAATGCTGTTTTCTCGTAATTCATGATGGGGTATGTATATAAAAACGAAGTTCCGCCCTGGTTCGCTGTTCTACGGGAAGCGTGGCGGATTCTGTTGATGCAAAGGTAGAATATTTTTTTTATTTTGCAAAACTTAATTCTATAATTTTACTCATCTATATAATAAAAATCCTGTATGCAAGTTTTTCTGAAAATGCGATGTAATGCAAGTAATAAGCCTATGCCCAACAATGCATAAAAGTAGATATTTGCTTTGAAAAGCACTGCATAGCTAAACTGCAACATAATAGGTGTAAGCAGCACAGGAAGTAGAAGGTAAAGTACAATATAAAGGTAGTAAATATAACTTCTCCTTCTGCCTAGTCTGAATATTCTACTTATGATGGTATTGCACGCACTTAGTGTATATAAGAAGAAAATGTAACAAATTATCTTGTCCATAGCGTATGGATAGACGAGTAGACAAGGCAAAAATAGACAAGGTAATATGAAGTTGAAGAGCGAAAAACATTCTTTAATAAACACAATGTCTGCTAATACTTCTTTCCTTACAGGTAGCGTAAGGAAAGAATATACATTAAAACCTTTGTGTCCTTTCCCAAATAGTTTTACTGAAAAATCGAATGAAAATAGCGAAATCAAAGTTGCGTTGATTATTAGGTGTGTATCGTTTCTACCTATAATACTATCACGCAACCTACTAATTTCATCGCTCAGAGAAATAAGCAATCCAGCCAAAACCCCTATCATTATTAAATACATAACAATAGTAGAGGCAATGGCTAGTTTATTCTCTTTTATTTCAAGAATAACCCTCTTAAATGATAACTTATATAGTTTGAAAATTAAATTAAAATTCATTTGATAGAAAAATAAGTTCTCAA
>JAFVZF010000110.1 GCA_017508305.1 Paludibacteraceae bacterium
AAAAAAATGTATTTAACGATAGAAAGTTATGAAAACAATTGCCATTATTGGAGCCGGTAATATGGGCGGTGCTATTGCGCGAGGTTTGACCCAAAGCAACATCATTCGCCAAATTACCGTAAGCGACATCAATCAAGATGCCTTGCATGCACTAACCAATTACAACGCTGCCATAAAAACGACCACAAACAATGCCATAGCGGTAAAGGATGCTGATATTGTCGTATTGGCAGTAAAACCATGGTTAGTAAAGACTGTTATCGATAGCATCAAAGATAGCATGGATTATAGCAAACAACTGTTTATTTCTATTGCTGCCGGTGTATCGATTGATGATTTATGCGCCTTATTGGATAAAAATGGACAGTTGCCCTCTTTATTTAGGCTTATTCCCAATACTGCTATCGATGTATTGCAGAGTGTCAATACTATCGCTGCCCACAACAACACCAGCGAAGAAGAAAAAGCATTGGTATGCGACCTATTTAACGGCATGGGAAAAACATTCTTAGTGCCAGAAAATCAGTTAAATGCCTTAATGTCCTTGTCGAGCTGTGGTATTGCCTACGCTTTTAGATACATCAGAGCTGCTGTAGAAGGAGGCGTAGAAATGGGTATTTATCCCAAGGTAGCTCAAGAAGTAGTATTGCAAACCTTGCGCGGTGCTATCGAGCTATTGGAAGCCAACGCTTCACATCCCGAAGTAGAAATAGACAAGGTAACTACTCCCGGAGGTATTACCATTAAAGGACTTAACGAGATGGAGGCCAACGGATTTACCAATGCCGTAATTAAAGGATTGAAAGCGAGTTTAATTAGGAATTAGGAATGAGGAATTAGGGACAACTAAACGACTAAACAACTAAACATAAATATATGATGAAAGAAATTGCCCAACGTTTGCACGGATTGCGTGACGCGTTGGATATGAGTATGGCCGATATGGCTCAACAAACTGGCATTTCGGAAGCATTATATGCCCAATACGAAAGCGGCAACGCCGACATTCCTATGAATTACCTATGTCAAGTGGCACAAGTGTTTAAAGTAGATACAGCAGTACTTATTTCTGGCGATGAAACACACGCAGAAAGCTACTTTGTGACCCGCAAAGGAAGAGGCATATCGGTAGAACGTAGCAAGGCCTACAAATACCGCGACCTTGCAGGCGGATTTAAAAATGCCAAAGCCACTCCTTTTTTGGTTACAGTAGAACCCAATGATAAACCCATACACCTAAACACCCACCCGGGACAAGAATTCAACCTGATTGAAAAGGGTACCTTACTGCTCGAAATTGACGGCAAGGAGATTGTATTGGAAGAGGGCGACAGCATCTACTTTGATGCCACAAGACCTCATGGAATGAAAGCACTAAATAATGAAAAGGCCCGTTTTTTGGCCATTATCCTATAAGAAAATGTTAGAACGTTTTGTAGAACAAACTACCTTTACATCACAAGAAGATTTTGTAAAGAACCTAAAAATAAAAGCACCCAAAGATTTTAACTTTGGGTACGATGTTGTAGATGCTTGGGCTGCCACAGCACCCAACAAGCGTGCCATCTGTTGGACCAACGACAAAGGCGAGCACATTGACTTTACCTATGCCGATTTGAAACGCGAAACCGACAAAACAGCGGCGTATTTTCAGCAATTGGGCATTGGCAAAGGCGACATGGTGATGCTTATTTTGAAACGTCGATTCGAATTTTGGTACTCGATAATTGCCTTGCATAAATTAGGTGCTGTAGTAATACCTGCCACCCATCTACTAACCGAGAAGGATATCATTTACCGCTGCGAAGCCGCCGATATCAAAGCCATTGTTGCCGTAGGCGAAAAAGTAGTATTGGACCACATTCAAAATGCTTTGCCCAAGTGCCCCAGCGTACAACATGTCATTTCCGTGGGTCCCGAAGTGTACGATGGATTCGACGATTTTAGCAAAGGCATCGAAAATGCACCGGCTTTTGTTCGTCCTCATAATGTCAATACCAATAACGATATCTCGATTATCTATTTTACATCGGGCACATCTGGCAACCCAAAAATGGTAGCACACGATTTTACCTATCCTTTGGGACACATTGTGACGGGCAGCTACTGGCACAATCTGAACGAAGAAAGCCTGCACCTTACCGTAGCAGACACCGGTTGGGGCAAAGCCGTTTGGGGGAAATTATATGGACAGATGATAGCAGGAGCATCCATTTTTGTGTATGACCACGAAAAATTTACACCTGCCGATATGCTAAAAATGATAGAGGAGTACCGCATCACTTCGTTCTGCGCGCCTCCTACTATTTTCCGTTTCATGATTCGCGAAGATTTGCGCAAATACGACCTTTCTTCGCTTAAATGGGCTACCATTGCAGGAGAAGCTCTCAATCCAAGCGTATACCAAGAATTTTACGAACTTACCGGCATCAAATTGCGCGAGGGATTTGGACAAACAGAAACCACCTGTACAGTACTAACTACCCCATGGATGGAACCAAAACCCGGTTCAATGGGCAAGCCCAATCCTGCCTATAACGTTGATATTATTATGGGCGATGGTCGCAGTGCCGAAGTAGGCGAACAAGGCGAAATCATTATTCGCATCAACGAGAATCAGAAACCTTATGGTTTATTTTTGGGATATTACCGGGACGAAGAGCGTACCAAGGAAGCCTACCACGATGGCATTTATCATACAGGAGACGTAGCGTGGAAAGACGAAGATGGTTACTTCTGGTTTGTCGGACGCAACGATGATGTCATTAAATCTTCGGGCTACCGCATCGGACCATTTGAAGTAGAAAGTGCCCTTATGTCGCACGACGCTGTGGTGGAATGTGCCATTACTGCTGTTCCCGATCCCATTCGTGGGCAGGTAGTAAAAGCCACCATCGTCTTGGCAGCTTCGTACAAAGAAAAAGCAGGCGATGATTTGATTAAAGAGCTACAAGATTACGTTAAACGTATAACGGCGCCCTACAAATATCCTCGTATCATCGAATTTGTAGATGAATTGCCTAAAACCATCAGCGGAAAAATTCGCCGCGTAGAAATTAGACAAAAAGACAATCAATAAAAGCGATATAGAGGCTAAGTATAAACGTGTTGTTGTAAAAATTGGTAGCAATGTACTGACACAAAGCGATGGCACATTGGATACGGCACGCATGGAATCGTTGGTCAATCAGGTGGCACAACTGCACCTTGCTGGGGTAGAAGTTATCTTAGTTTCATCGGGCGCGGTGGCATCAGGCAGAAGCGAGATGAAATTACAGAAAAAGTTAGACCCCGTATCGGCAAGGCAACTATTTTCGGCAGTTGGGCAGGCAAAATTGATAAATCGCTACTACGAACTATTTGCCAAACATGGCATGGTTTGCGGACAAGTACTTAGCACCAAAGAAAGTTTTGGAACACGAACACAATACCTTACGCAAAAAGATTGTATCAGCGTGATGTTGGACAACAAAGTAGTACCCATTGTAAATGAAAACGACACCATATCGGTAACCGAACTTATGTTTACAGATAATGATGAACTATCGGGGCTACTCGCCACCATGATGCAAGCAGAGGCGCTCATTATTTTGAGCAATATAGATGGAATCTACGACGGAGACCCGAACCTGCCAACGTCCAAAGTAATTACCACTATAGAGCCCAATAAAAATCTATCCAAGTACATTCAGACAGGCAAGTCGTCGTTTGGCAGAGGGGGAATGCTTACCAAATGTAACATTGCTCGCAAAGTGGCAGAAGAAGGCATAACCGTCATGATTGCCAATGGTAAGAGAGAAGGTATTTTACTCGATTTGATCGATAAAAACAGCCAAATTACACACACCACTTTTATTGCCAATAAAAAAGGTGCCTCCGGGGTAAAAAAATGGATTGCACACAGCGAAAGCTTTGCAAAAGGCAAGGTAGTGATTAACCAAGGAGCAGCAGAGGCGTTGTGCACCGAAAAAGCTCATTCGCTACTATTTATTGGGATTGTTGCCATTGAAGGCAGCTTTAAAAAAGGCGATATTGTAAAAATAGCCACCGAGGACGGAACAGAATTGGGTGTAGGCAAGGCACAAATGGATAGCGAAAAAGCGGCCACCAACGTGGGCAAAAAAGGAGTAAAACCTTTTATTCACTACGATTATTTATTCATCAACTAACCTCATTTGATACATTACCTAAAAGAGGCTGACCGCTGGTCAGCCTCTTTTATATTGGTGGTATAATTGCCCAAAAGGTACTATTGCCAAAACATTTGGGGCATGTGTAAAAAAAACAAAAGGCAGTCACGCCTGACTACCTATTTGCTAACCTTAAAATCAAATACTATGAAAAAATCACAATGCAAAGATGCATGGTTTTTTTGAAAGTTAGCCCTACTGCTCATTTTTTTTAACCAAAACGGCGCATTTTTAGCGTTTTTGTGCATAATTTGTTACAAAACTGCTAAGAAACAGGCAAAAAGACAAAATTTGTAAACAAAAAGTAAACGCCACACTACTTTTTATTAAAAGTTGTATACACTTGTTGGGCAGTACCAATTTCTCATTTTTTTTTGTAAATTTGCATAAATAAAAAAATAGCAACATACATTATGGCTTGGAAAAACTCGGTTTTAACTGCATCACGCAAACTCAACCTACTCACCACAGAACGTAAAAACGAAGTATTAAAAGCTTTGGCAAAAAAAACCAGAGAGAACATTGCCATGCTTCTGACAGAAAATGCCAAGGATTTGGCAACCATGGAGCCATCTAATCCTTTGTACGATAGGTTGCAACTTACCGAACAGCGCATTGAAGCCATTGCGTGTGACATTGAAAATGTTGCTTCGCTGCCCGATCCATTAGGAAAAACGATAGAAGAACGTACCTTGCCAAATGGCTTGTATTTATGCAAAAAAAGTGTTCCCTTTGGCGTTATCGGCATTATCTATGAGGCAAGACCCAATGTTAGTTTTGATGTTTTTTCGCTTTGCTTTAAAACCAGTAATGCCTGCGTATTAAAAGGTGGCACAGATGCCTACAACTCCAATGTTGCCATTGTCGGCTTGATTCAAAGTGTTTTATCAGATTTCGACATTGACCCCAATTGCGTATACCTGCTACCCGCCGGACGCGAAGCTACTGCCGAGTTGATGAACGCAGTTGGTTACGTAGATTTAATTATTCCACGTGGAGGTAGTGGACTTATTAAGTTTGTCAGGGACAATGCAAGGGTACCGGTTATCGAAACAGGCGCAGGTGTTGTGCATGCCTATTTTGACGAATTTGGCGATTTAGAAAAAGGCATTGCCATTGTAACCAATGCCAAAACCAGACGAGTAAGCGTTTGCAATGCATTGGATTGCTTGGTTATCCACGAAAAACGTCTTGCCGATTTGGCTAAGTTGTGCACCATTATGGGCGAAAAAGGAGTGGTAGTAGAGGCAGACGCCAAAGCATTTACCTTCTTGAACGGACACTATCCTGCTCACCTATTGACAAAAGCAAACGACGAAAGTTTCGGCAAAGAATTTATGTCCATGCGCATGGCAATAAAAACCGTATCGTCTATAGACGAAGCGCTTCAGCACATTGCTACCTATAGCTCCAAACACAGCGAGTGTATGATTAGCGAGCAAGCAGAAAATATAGCTCGTTTCCAAAAAGAAACCGATGCTGCTTGCGTGTACATAAATGCTCCTACCAGCTTTACAGATGGAGCGCAGTTTGGTATGGGAGCCGAAATTGGCATTAGCACACAAAAATTACATGCACGAGGTCCTATGGCACTTGCAGAGCTAACCACCTACAAATGGTTAATTGTAGGTAACGGACAAACAAGACCTTAAAAAAATGGAACAACTACAAGATTTATTCCAACTCCCCTTGCAAGATCCGGTACTCATCTTTTTCATCGTTTTGAGTACTATCTTGCTCTCGCCTATTATCCTAAATAAATTGCATATACCGCAAATTGTAGGACTAATTTTAGCAGGAGTGGCATTTGGTCCACATGGTTTTGGACTGCTTGACTACGATAGCAGTTTTAAGCTATTTGGTCAAGTAGGGGTTTTGTACATCATGTTCCTTGCCGGCGTCGAAATGGACATGGACGATTTTAGAAAAAATCGTGGAAAGAGCTTAGTGTTTGGAATCCTTACGTTTGCAATACCCATGCTATTAGGCATTGCAACCGGCTATTTCCTTATGGAAGACTTGTTTACTTCGATGGTTTCTTCTATCGACCAGATTATTTGGACAAGTGGAGAGCCCTCTACAGAAGCAACATTTGTAAAATATTGCATCCTATCTGCCGTTGTATTAGCGAGTATGTATGCTTCCAATACGTTGGTGGCCTATCCCATTGTAAGCAGATTGGGGGTAAGTCGTAATCGATCGGTGACCATTACCATAGGCGGTACGATGATTACCACCATACTCTCCTTGTTGGTATTGGTAATATGCCTTGAAATGGTAAAACAAGGCAGTATCAACCTACAATTTTGGCTTAAATTCGGCATATCGAACATTCTGTTTGCCCTATTTATGTTCGTGCTGATTCCTCGCATGGGCAGGTGGTTTTTTAAACGAGTAGAAGACAGCATCAGTCAATATATTTTCGTGCTTGCCATCGTCTTTTTATCCTCTTTTATGGCAAAATTGGCGGGCATAGAGTACATTATCGGTGCCTTTCTTGCCGGCATTAACCTTAACCGACTCATTCCCAAACGTTCGCCTTTAATGAATAGGATTGATTTTGTGGGCAATGCTATATTTATCCCCTTCTTCTTGATTAGCGTGGGTATGATTGTCGATTTTAGGGTGATTTTTAGCGGATATGGCACCATTTTAACGGCAGTTGTCATGTCGGTAATTGCTACACTTTCCAAATATTGGGCTGCCATCGCCACTCGCCTATCGTTTAGGATGAGCAAGTTAGAAGGAAGAATGATTTTTGGGTTGAGCAATGCCCAAGCTGCCGCAACCTTGGCTGCTGTTATGATTGCGTACAACGTTATTATAGGCTGCACAGCCGACGGCACTGAAATCAGGCTACTTACCACCGAAATTTTGAATGGTACGATCGTTATGATATTAGTAACTTGCACCATTAGTTCGATTATAACCGAACGAGCTGCCAAAGAGATGGCCATTCAACCGGATCTGCTTCAGGAAGAAAAAAACACCTATCGACCGGAGCATCGTATACTCATTCCGATAGCCAATCCGGAAACCATCGAAAGTTTAGTCGATTTGGCTGTACTTATCAATGACAAAAAAGTCCATCCCATTTATGCTTTAAATGTAGTGGTTGATAACTCGCAAGAGTCCATGCAGAAGGGTAAAAAACTATTGGAAAAAGCAGCCGTTTTAGGTTCGGCAAGCGACAATAAAATTAAACGCATTTCTCGCTATGACTTAAACATTGCTAGTGGAATTATTAACGTTGTAAAAGAAAAGAACATATCGGACGTTATTATCGGGTTGCATCACAAGGCAAGTATGGGGGATAGTTTTTTGGGAAGCATGACCGATTCGTTGCTCAGCAACATCAACCGAATGGTTTGCATCTTTAAATCGACACAACCCATTGCCACCATTAAACGACTTATTGTAATAGCCCCGGAGAAAGCTGAATTTGAAAGTGGTTTTCAGGCATGGTGCGATCGCATCTACACCTTGGCACAACAGCTCGGCGCCCAGATTCTTTTTTGTGGTACAGAAGATACACTTGCAGCCATTTTTGCTTATGCCAAGAAAAAACGATACAACAGCAGCACCAGTAGCAAGGTATTGCCGGACTGGGACGACTTTTTGATGGTGAGTGGCATTGTAAAAGAGAATGATTTGGTAATTGTTATTTCGGCACGTAAAGCAAGTTTATCTTATTCGCCACTATTGGACAAACTACCTAAACAGCTTGCCACCTACTTTAAGGAGTACAGCTACATTGTACTTTATCCCGAACAATTTAAAGAGGGCGAGGAAGACAAGACCCTTGATGCACACAAAATTATCTAATTTCCTAATTTAATTTTTACCCATGAAAAAAATTGTATCACTTATTATTTCAAGCATGGTGATTCTTAGCCTTTGCTCTTTCGACTTGAGTTCGTGGACCTCTAAAGCCTTGGACATCGCTTCTGCCACGGTTAGTGCCGGAGCATCCGAAGCAACCTCGGTAGGTCAGAAATGTGGTTCTGCCATTAGAAACCTTTACAACCAATACAAGGCAGATGGCAAAATGGATATGAAAAATATCAAAAACATTACCGCTATGGCTACCTTGGCTACCAATGTTAACGCCATTAAAGAAAACATTAAGAACACTGATTTCTACAAAGATTTAGCCAATGGGCTAATTGCCGGCTCGCAAAACATCATCAACAAAGAAAATGTAGAACAAGTAGTAACCTCGTTAGCAGGCACCGAGCTTTCTGCACTTACAAATGCCGCTACTGCCGCCAAATCTGAAGTAAAAGCTGCTACAAGCAACGTTACCGATATTCTTAACCTATTAAAACAAGCACAACAATAACCGTTGCACAGGCGATAAGTAAAAGGGCTGACTATTGATTTAGTCAGCCCTTTTTGCAGCAGGTATGTACTCTTTTACGCCTGCGAAAGTAAGACGATGCTGCGGCGTTATGCCATGCACAGCAATGGCATCGCGATGATCCTGCGTAGGATAGCCTTTGTTGTGCTGCCACCGGTAGTGCGGGTATTGCCGGGCTGCCTCGTTCATGTAATCATCGCGATAGGTTTTTGCCAAAACCGACGCCGCAGCTATCGACATGTATTTGGCATCTCCCTTTACAATACAGGTATGAGGAATCGTCAGAGTAGAACGAAACCGATTGCCATCTACCAACAAATGTTGCGGCTGCATAGAAAGTCCCAAAACAGCCCTTTCCATCGCCAAAAACGACGCATTAAGGATGTTTATTTTATCAATTTCTTCGGGATAAACCACACCTACCGACCACGCCAATGCCTGCCACTCTATAATGGGTCTTAACTGATAGCGTTTTGCTTCTGACAATTGTTTGGAATCGTTAAGCATTTCGTTGCTAAAATCAGGTGGCAAAATAACCGCAGCTGCAAATACCGGTCCTGCTAAACAGCCACGACCAGCCTCGTCCAGCCCGCATTCTATACGTCCTTTTTGCAAATAGGGCAACAACATCGCAACAACTATTTTAATTGGTACAGCACTTCGGTTACAACTGTCCCTACCACTTGTAAAGTATGCCGATCGATTTGTTCGATAACATCATCTGCCGTATGCCATGTAGCAGGGAATCCCACCTCGTTTTGAAAATGAATAATATCAATACAAGGAATATTTGCCAGCGCATTGACATAGTAGTGATCATCTATCAGACTACCTCCTTCTGTACTGACAAACACATTGCTATAACCCAATTGGGCAGCTTTGTCCCACACC
>JAFVZF010000111.1 GCA_017508305.1 Paludibacteraceae bacterium
AAACACATCGGTATCACCACGAAAACGCTCCCTTCATTTTGCTGTAGCATGCGTGGCAGCTATTCTTATTTTGTTGATGACTCCCATCAATTTGCATCATGAGCACCATGTTTCGAGAGCTATGTTTGTGCCCCCTACTGCATTTGAAGAGGTGGTTATCACACCACAAATTCAGCAGGCAATGCAAAGCGAATGTACTCCTTACCATGCCGTTATAGGTAGCTTTCATACACAAGCGAAGGCGTTAAAATTCTTAAAGAATTTACCCTATTCGCTTAGACATAGCAAAATTATCTACTCTGACAATCGATTTAGGATTATCGCTGCATCGTATAGTACAGAAGAGCAAGGAAATTTTGGCATTGAGCAGATAGCAAAACATTATCCTGTCTTTAAGGATGCTTGGCTACTGCATTACAACCCATAAAAAGGGGTATCTGTCACTCGTCGTTAGTAAAAAAACATGGTATTTTTACAGACCACAAACAACAAGCGACATACAACAACAATCACTATGGATAGAAAAATTCTTATTACAGGAGCAGCCGGTTTTATTGGTTCACACGTTATTCGTCTGTTTGTAACCAAGTATCCCAACTACATGTGCTACAATCTGGATGCACTTACCTATGCCGGCAACTTAGAAAATCTAAAAGATATTTGCGATTTGCCCAACTATCAATTTATCAAGGGCGATATTACAGATACTGATTTTATTGAAAAGCTATTTCAAGAATACCAATTTGATGGAGTCATTCACTTGGCAGTCGAGTCGCATGTAGACCGTTCTATTACCGATCCATTAGCATTTATTCGTACCAATGTTTTAGGAACAGCCAACCTACTCAACGCTGCCAAAAATCTATGGAAAGACAACATGGAAGGCAAACGTTTCTACCATGTATCTACCGACGAGGTGTATGGTTCTTTGGGCAAAGAAGGTTTCTTTACCGAAAAAACACCTTACGACCCACGTAGCCCCTACTCGGCATCCAAGGCCAGCTCCGACCACTTTGTAAGGGCTTATTTTCATACTTATGGTTTGCCCGTAGTGATGTCCAACTGTTCTAACAACTACGGCGCCAACCACTTTCCCGAAAAGTTAATTCCGCTATCCATCAATAACATCAAAAACAACAAACCCATTCCTATTTACGGGAAAGGCGAAAATGTACGCGATTGGTTATGGGTAAACGATCACGCACGTGCCATCGACACTATTTTCCACAATGGACGTTTGGGCGAAACCTATAACATTGGCGGCCACAACGAATGGACCAATATCGACCTTATTCGTTTGCTTTGCAAAATCATGGACAAAAAATTAGGTCGTCCAGAAGGTACCTCCGAAAAGCTTATCACCTTTGTTACCGACCGCGCCGGACACGATTTGCGCTACGCCATCGACCCCACCAAGTTGGGAACTGAATTAGGTTGGAAACCCTCGCTACAATTTGCCGAAGGTTTGGAAAAAACAGTCGATTGGTACTTAGAAAACGAAGAATGGTTAGAGCACGTTACCAGTGGCAACTACCAAACCTACTACGACAAACAATACGGTAACAGATAATAGCACGCCGCATGTGTAGTTAAAATGTAACATCTTCACCCGTTACCTGCCAACAGCAGGTGCGGGTGATGTGTTTTATGGCATAAATTGCACATTGTTGAAAATTTAAGTCGGTTTATTTTTAAACCCGCAGAAAAAAATGTAACTTTGCACGTCTTATAAAAAACGAAAAATTATAGAAAAATTCTACTAATATTTTTATTGTATGAAAAAGCATAATTTTAACGCAGGACCATCTATCCTTCCTCAAGAAGTCATCAAAAAAACAGCAGAGGCTGTTCTTGATTTTGAAGGTGACGGTTTATCGATTTTGGAAATCAGCCACCGTGCTAAAAATTTCCAACCCGTAGTTGACGAAGCGGTTGCTTTGTTTAAAGAATTACTAAACATTCCAGACAACTACTCCGTTATTTTCTTGGGTGGTGGTGCCAGCCTACAATTCTGCATGGTTCCTTTCAATTTCTTAGAAACCAAAGCTGCTTATTTAAATACTGGTGTTTGGGCTAAAAAAGCCATGAAAGAAGCCAAAGGATTTGGCGAAGTAGTAGAAGTAGCTTCTTCTGCCGATGCCAATTACACTTTTATTCCAAAAGATTTTACCATTCCTGCTGATGCAGATTATTTCCACATCACCACCAACAATACCATTTATGGTACCGAGTTGCTAAAAGATTTGGATTCTCCAGTTCCTGTTATTGCCGATATGTCGTCTGATATTTTCTCTCGTCCTATCGACGTAACCAAATACGGCATGATTTATGGTGGTGCACAAAAGAACTTGGCTCCTGCCGGTG
>JAFVZF010000112.1 GCA_017508305.1 Paludibacteraceae bacterium
CTTATGTAGGTCGCGTAAAAGCGTAATAAGTCGCATCGCAAGCGATGCTCCGATGAATCGGTGAAAGTTGCGAGTAAGCGAGAGCAGAACAAATTTATTTGTTCTGCCGAGCGGGAGCAACTTCATGAGCGAAGCGAATAATCGACTAATCGGTGACGAATTGATGAACGAATGTGAATAATCGGTGAAAGTTTGTGCCTAAAAATTCCTCCGTTAAAATCAATTTAACAAGTTATACAAGCAAAAAAATCTCAGCAGTTTCTGCTGGGATTTTTTTTACTATCGACTTAACGACTAAACGCCTTCACAACTAAACAAAAAAAATCTCAACCGCATGGTTGAGATTTTTTTTTACTGATAAATAATGGTACGTTTCACTTCGTAAGGACCTACCTTTAGGTTGATCCAGTTTCCATTATCGTCAAAATGCACTTGAAAAGGCCAAGTGTTGCTTAGTTGGTAAGTAAGCTTGTTTTTATCGGCATCCACATTTTGAGTATTGGGCAATTTTGTTCCCTCCAATTCATTTTCGACCTTTAACGAAACATGATGCAAGATAGAGCCATCGCTGCCCGAAGTATATGGTTCCATCATATTCATTTTTAGGTGTACCGAATCGGCTTTTAGGTAGGCATAATTGTCGTATCCCACGTTTTTTTCCATCAATACATATCCTTTCCAATCGTATTGATGAACAAATCCATTCTCATCCATATCCAAAGCAATCTCATAGGCAGACGAATTGGCAGATACCATGGCAGGAAACTTTTCACCACTATCATCGGCTATTTGTTTTAACAAGCCATGAGGACGCGATAAAGATTTTTCGCCGGTAATGTACACCTGTCCTTCTGTATCAAACATAACATGATTGGTTTCTTCGGTTTCTACCTTAAACTTAACAAACCCACCCAACACGTTATCGGTTTTACAGTGCATTAGCTGTTCCATTTTATCCACAGGTTGATTCATGTTTTCCAACCCCGGCATTAACATTCTGATAAATTGGCTGGAAGAACAGGTTATTTTATCGTACTCACCTTTTTTATATGAAATGTGTAATGTGTTGATACGAACGTTGTTTTTTTTCTTATCATCATATTCCAACCTATTCATATCCAACGATTTGGGCATTCCGTCTTTGTTATATTTTAGCGTAAAATACAAAGGTTGCTTTCCTTCTTGAATCAACTCACCGGTTACTTTTGCCACCTTTCCTTTCAAAGGCTGCAGCGGTAAAAATGGAATCGGGTATTCTATCTCGTATACATTGCACAACAAATCGTTGTACGTATAAGCATCGACCATCCAACTGATATTACCACTTAATAAACGAAGCAACTTTTCGTGCTGTCTGATGCCTTTAGGATAATAGCGTACAAATAAATCGATAGAAAAATAATCGATACTATCTTGTAACGTAGTCAACGTAGTGGCATACTTATTCAAATAGCGCACCGCAATGGTATCGCCCAACCACGCTTTACACAAAGCCAAATTTCGATTGGCAAACGCCTGTTCTTGCGCCGTTAACCGTTGCGAATGGTAGTCCAACACATCGCAATAGGCAGACATGACACTTTTTGCCTTGGCATTTAAGATAAGACCATCTTTTTGGTTAATTTGCTCGACAAGCGACTTTTGCAGTACATCCAATCCCACTACAGACGAGAAATCATACAATTCAAATGGCATTTCAAAGCTACCAAAACCATATTGCGCATATACCTCTTGACGCACTCGCATAAAGGCAGCCTGTATGCCTACCCTACTATCAACGGGAAACTCGTTAGAAAAATCTACATTTTTTGTAATATACGTACCATGAATGGTACCATAATCTGTTTCACTCAACAAAGCACCTTGCGAATCCGATAAACGATAGCGGCATTTTACGCTATAAGGAATGGCATATTCTCCTTCCTTATTGATAGGTTGCATGCTCGAATCAATTTTTATAGGTTCGTTGTAGAGCAAAATTTCGACCACCAATCGACTCGGCTTTTCGCCGGAGTGCTTAATGTAAGAGGGCACAAACTTCCATACCGAAAAACGTCCCTCTTTATCTACCAACTTATTGAGCACCATATCGATACGTTTCCAGTCATCGTTTTGGTACGTATTTATTTTTTTGGCGTAGTCGGCATCTTGTGTTACGTACACATCGGCATAATCAAACACGATACCTTTGGTAGGTGTTTGAAAAAACGAAACTGTTTCGCCTGCTATCTTTTCTACTGCATACACTGCCACAGTCATCGCCATAGCAATGCACATACAAATCAATTTTCTCATCATTTGCATTATCTTTAATGGAAACAAAAATAGTGAAAGGCGAGCGAATAAACGAGCCGCATCCTATTTTATGCAAAAATAGTGAAAGGCGAGTGAATAAACAAGCCGCATCCTATTTTATGCAAAAAAAAGAAAGACAAGCGAATAAACAAGCCCCATCCCATCAAATATATTTTTTATTTTTTAAAAAAATTGTATTTTTGTCTTACGACAAAGTGAATAAACTTATTGTAAAGCATTATCACAGCATCACTATGACAACACGCATTCTGTACGGGGCAATAGGTTGTATTGCGCTACTTCTGTCCGCATGCTCCAATCATCACCAAACCATTTTGGGCGATTATAGCTACAAAACTTCAGCCACAGTCCTAATCAACGATACCATTGATATTGCCTTGGACGAAGAAATCGGTTCCATTGATATTGTTCATATAGGCGACTCCACCTTGCTACTCACCATTAATGAATTGGGCGGAGGCATCTACACTACACATGCTACCCTTCGGGGACAAAATCTTCTTTTAGAGCCTTACAGCAAACGTATTACGCTTACATATACCCAACAGGACACCTTAACACATTTACCACGCCTGTACCAAACCACCTTTACCACTAATATAAGCGGTAAAGCCACGCAATACGAACATACCCTCGTTTTCGATTTAACTTATCAAGGTATATCCCTTTCCGATCAACAAACACTAATCGGCAATCAAATAACCATGGTTGCTAAAAAAAATTAAGCCATGGAACGTTTTATCCATCTATTGATAGGTTGCTGTTTATTGATAACATGTGGATGCCAACGGCACCAAGAAAACAGCCATCAGGTACCTTGTATAAAGGTTGTAGCCCAACGTATTACTCAACAAAAACAAGCACTCACTCACACCTACACAGGTGTTATAAAAGAGAGTGCTTCTATTCCTCTTAGCATGCAAGCCAATGGGATAATTACGGATATATGGGTAAAAAAAGGCGAGCGGGTTACTATCGGCCAATCGCTCGTATCCGTAGACACCACACAAGCGTACAATGCGTTACAAATAGCAGCCGCAACGCTGCAACAAACTCAGGATGGATATACACGTGCCCGACAAGTGTACGATCAAGGAGGTATTACCGAACAAAAAATGGTCGAGTTGAGTAGCCAATTGCAACAAGCTCAATCCATGTATAATATTGCCAAACAACGACTTGAAAATTGTACATTGGTTGCATTGCGCAATGGCGTCGTGGGTAGTATGGATGTACAAATAGGTCAAAACATTGCTGCTGGGATTCCAATCATTACCCTAATAGACATCAATGCTTATCAGGTTAGTTTTGATGTTCCCGAGAGTGATATGACAGCTCTACAAATTAACGACATAGGTAGTATCGATATACAAGCCATTGGTTGGAAAGCACAGCCCATACGCATCATTGAAAAGAACTTAATTGCCAATCGCATCGCACATACATATACCATTGTGGCAAGCATCGACACGACTGGCACCACTGCCAAACAACAACTATTTCCGGGATTGATATGCCAAGTAATTCTACCTTCTAAAACCACAGAAGGACTCATCGTGCCAACTACATGTATTCACACCCTACAAGATGGTCAGGTTATATGGAAAATTCAAGCAGGAAAAGCCATACGCCAAAAAATTGAAATAGGCAACTATATGCCGACCGGCATCCTCGTTACCCAAGGATTAAACATAGGCGATACAATTATTGTTGAGGGAACCTCCAAATTATACAACGGCACCTCTGTGTGTTACGAATCTATAATAGAGTGAAAAAACGCGACCATATATTAACCGCAATGAGAAATCACGGCATCGTGTTTTTCATTATTATACTACTCACCGCATTTGGCATCTATGCCTTGCCCGAAATGAACAAGGATGAGTTTCCGCAATTTACCATACGACAAGGCGTCTTAGCGGCTATCTATCCGGGAGCTACAGCACAAGAGGTAGAAGAACAAGTGACCATCCCACTCGAAAACTACCTTAATGGTTTTGAGGAGATTGACAAAGCAAACACCTACTCTATTTCGGAAGATGGTATCGTATATGTGTATATCATGCTCCGCAACAGCGTACACTCCAGTAATGATGCATGGACTAAAATACGAGCCGGACTGGATTTATTGCAAAAAACAAGCTTACCTCCGGGCGTTTTGCAAACCATATTGATAGACGATTTTGGCAACACCTCGTCCATGCTATTGGCAGTAGAAAGTGATGAGCGCAGTCCAAGAGAATTAGAGCTATATGCCAAACAATTGTGTACACAATTACGCACCCTTCCAGAAATGGGACGTATCAAGGTATTGGGAACACAACACGAAGAAATTGCCGTATACATTGACCCTGCCCGTCTTTCTGTCTATGGGATAGACCAAACGTCCCTTCAACTGTCCCTTATGTTACGTGGTATACGTATAGTGGGAGGTAACATCAGCAATGGTCATCCTCTACAAGTTAGTACTCCCTACCATTCTCCGGCAGAAATTGCCGAACAGATTGTGTGGATGGATCCCATTAGTAACACTACCATACGATTAAAAGATATTGCCGACATTAAACGACAATACGCCACAACCAAACAATACGTTGCATTTTATACCGGCAACAGCGACGTTTCTTTGAACAAGAATCGGTCGTGCGTAATTATCAATATGGAAATGGTTCCCGGCAATAACATCGTTGCATTTGGCGATAAAGTCAATGATTTGTTAGAAAAAACTTTCCAACAATTTCCACCGGACATTCGGTATCACCGCATCACCAATCAGCCCAAAGTAGTAAACGATTCTGTGGTATCCTTTTTAAAGGATATACTCACCTCTATCATTGTGGTAATTGCCGTAATGCTAATTCTTTTCCCGTTACGAACAGCCCTTGTAGCAAGCACAGGAGTTCCCGTATGTATCGCTATATGCATCGGACTCATGCACATAACCGGTATAGAGCTAAACACCGTTACATTGGCTGCACTTATCTTTGTATTGGGAATGATTGTAGACGATTCGGTTATCATTATAGACGGATACACCGATTTACTAGAAAAAGGACATAGTAGGTGGTATTCGGCAGCTGTCAGTACCAAACAACTGTTTATTCCCATGACATTGGCAACATGCTCTATATCAGGCATGTTCTTCCCTATGACCAAAATTATTACCGGTCCATTGGGCGACTTTGTTCAACTGTTTCCTTATGCCGTTCTTTTTGCTCTTACAGCCAGTATTTTTTACGCCACATGGGCA
>JAFVZF010000113.1 GCA_017508305.1 Paludibacteraceae bacterium
GCTATGTATGCGCTGCTGTAAATGTGCTTTTTGTTGTAGTAAGAAAACGTGTGTGCTTGGCAATTGAATAGCTTGATATTAAGTTCGTCGTCTGCCCTGAGTAGAGAAGAAAGACTGTCTTTTTGAATGTATAAGATGGTTTTGTATAGGTTTCCATTAGGGTGTGTTAGTTGGACGATACACTGCTGTGTCTTGGCTTTTTCTTTGGGGTCTTCTAAGAGGATGGCATGGTAGCAACCGTTAGGGGGAAGTTCTTGGCGGTAGGGATTGAGGTAGGTTGTCCAACCTACGATTCCCATGGTCATGGTAGCTATAAAAAGTGCCAAACCGGTAAGATGATCGTTGTATCGTTGCCGAGGCAATGATTGTATTGCTCTGATTGTTAATGCGATACAAAATAGCAAAACGGCTATCCATCCGTTGCAATAGATGCTGCCAATCCATAATCCTAAGGCATAGGACATGGCAATCCTAATAAAGGGGTGTTGATGAATCAAGATGGTTTTTATTTATTGACTAATCGACAAGCGACTATTGTAGCGCTTTTAACTGCGCAATGGTCTCGATAGGATTGGCAGATTTGAATACAAAATTCCCTGCTACCAACGCATCGGCACCAGCCTGAACCAATTCTTTGCCGGTTTCAAGATTTACCCCTCCGTCTACCTCGATAATTGTACGGGCATTTTTGCGGGCAATTAATTCTTTAAGTGCACGTACTTTGGAGGTGGTGGTTCCTATAAATTTTTGTCCGCCAAAACCGGGATTAACAGACATGAGTAAGACCATGTCCAATTCGGTAATAATATCTTCTAATAGGCAAACGGGAGTGTGCGGATTGAGTGTCACAGCAGCCTTTGCACCGGTACTTTTAATGAGTTGAATGGTGCGGTGCAAGTGGGTGCAGGCCTCGTAATGCACATTGATAATGGCAGCCCCTGAATCGGCAAATCGGGTAATGAATTTATCGGGTTCTACAATCATTAAATGCACATCTAAAGGCTTTTGACATTTGTCTTTGATGGCATCGAGTACAGGAAACCCAAACGAAATATTGGGCACAAAAACTCCGTCCATAACATCGATGTGCAACCAATCTGCATTACTTTGGTTAATCATATCAATGTCTTTTTCTAAGTTGGCAAAGTCGGCCGATAGCAGGGAGGGAGAAATGATGACGCTCATGGTATGTGAATTTCTAATTTTGTACAAAAATAGGGATTTAAAATGGTACGTGCAAAACTATTTCAATGTGCCGTTTTTTCGACACGGGTTTTACTATAGCTAACAATGATGACCCCGCCAAAAACCATAGCGGCTGCTAATACCTTTTGCCATGTAAGGGTGTCCATGCCAATGCAGATGCTTACAGCAATGGCAATGATGGGTTGAACATAGCTGTACATGCTTACCAACGTAGGCCTGATGCGCTTTTGTCCGATGGGAATCAAAAAATAGGTAATAAACGTAGCGCAGATAATCAGGTATGCCAACTCTGCAAGTTGGATATTGGAAATAGACGACCAGTCAAGCGTAATAATCTCGTTGAAAGAGAAGGGAAGTGATACCAAAGTAGCAAAGAAAAATATCCACTTCATAAACGTTACCACCGAATATTTGCTAATGAGCGGTTTGAAAATGCCCAAATACAGTGAGAAACTGAGTGCATTTAATAGGAGCATAATAATACCGAATGGAGTGGTTTCTGCAGTGCTATCTAACGATACTCTGCTGACTATTAGGTAGATAATGCCCATAAAACTAAGAATGACGCCTCCTGTTTTTTTCCATGTGATGGGTTCTTTTAGCGCAATGGCGGCAATAATCATGGTATATATGGGCGATAGCGCTGTAAGTATGGAGCAATCCATGGGGGTAATGTATGGGATGCCTGCCAAAAAGGTATATTGGCACACAAAAAATCCCAACATTGATGCTGCAACTATTTTTAGCAGGTCTTTTTTCTCGACCTTTTCTTTGGGCATAAATAGCGATATTAGCCAAAATAATCCGCCTGCACCCAACGAACGAAAACAGAAGATAGTGAGCGGGGATAGCAGTTGCCCGCTGGTTAAATCCTTGCAAACAATGATGTTAAATCCAAAAATAGCGTATGCCACAAAGCATACCAAATGACCAATAATCGATGGTTTGTTCATGACTTGGGTAGATAGTTTTGGAGTGTAAAGGTACTACATAAAACCAACAAAACCATCCAAAGGACCATTTTTTGTAGTTATGATTTTGTTAAATAATCGTATCTACTTGCAAACGTCATGATGGCATCTAAGGTGCTTTGGCGAGGACCTTCTGTCGAAAGTGTGGAAAGTTGCTTGGATTGGTTTTTAGGAGTGGCAGGCGTATAAATTTTCATAGGCAAACGGTATTTGTTTTACTTTATAACGTGTCCTATGTTTATTTTATTGTGTGGCGGGAGTTATTTTTTGTTTAGTCGTATATTCGACTTTCGACTTTATTCGGGCTACGCCCTCATGAATTTTAGTGCGAGGTGAATGCAGAAACCATGTTTACATGGGTTATGCTGAACCGATGCCTAAAATCATGTAATAAGTTGCTCCCGCTCAGCATAACAAATAAATTTGTTCTGCTCTCGCTTACTCGCAACTTTTGACTTTATTCGCTTCGCTCATGATTTCAGGCTGCGCCTCGGCATAGCCAAGTTTACTTGTCTCTGCGCTCGGCTTGCTCTGAAATTCGACTTTTGACAAGTGACAACCTATGCCGTTTCTTGTTCAGTCATTAGGCGACGCATATTTAAAATGGCATATCGCATTCTGCCCAACGAGGTATTGATGCTTACGCCTGTGCGCTGAGAGATTTCTTTGAACGATAAATTTTCGTAAAAGCGCATGCGGATAATTTCTTTTTGATTTTCGGGTAGTTGCAAAAACAGAAATTGCAAATCTTTTTGGTTTTGTGCCTGTATCATTTCATCCTCTTTGTTGCCTTCTTGCATTTCCTCGCTATTCACGTAGTTGTAGTCGATAGGGTCTACGTATACTAATTCTGATTGCGCATTGGTACGAACATAGTCGATGACCATATTGTGCGCAATACGCAATGCCCAATAGCGAAATCTACCTGTCTCTAAGTAGCTGTTTTGTTTAATGCAAGTAATGATACGAATAAACGTGTCTTGGAAGATGTCGTTGCTGGCATCTTCGTCTTTGACGATGGAGATAATGTGAGAATAGATATAATTTTTGTGACGTAGCAGTAACGTCTCAAATGCCTTGTTGTTGCCTGATTTGTATAGCTCAATAAGCTGACAATCAGGCATCGTTTCAAATGTTACCATTGTTATGTAATTATAAATAGGGTAACGTTCTACTCAATAGGCAATTCTTTTTTTTGTGGTTAGCAATTAGGATGGGGCAAAGTAAATGATAATTATTTGAGAGTGCAAACATTTGCAAAAAAAAATCCAAATTCGTTGATAATTTATTTTGAAATGTTAATTTTTTTGCATTTGGGATAAAAAAATCGGCTCACAGGTGAGCCGATTTTTTCAGTATTGTGGCGAAACAAAGAATTATTTGTTTACTTGGAATTTGTTGATGCCATCGCGCAAGAAACCAACAATTTGGTTAGCAGCTGCGATACCGGCATTGATGTTTGCTTCGGCCGTTTGTGCTCCCATTTTTTTAGGAGTAGAGAAGTAGCGTCCGGCAAATTTTTCAGCAAATTCGGCATGTGTGGCGGGCATGATATCTGTCATGTAACGGAAATCGGTGCGATCTTCCATCAATTTGATTACTTCCGCTTCGTTGATTACTTCTTTACGTGCAGTATTTACCAACATAGCGCCTTTGGGCATTCTGTTTAGCAAGTCGTAATTGATAGAGTTTTTGGTTTCGGCAGTAGCAGGAATGTGCAACGAAACAACATTACAAGTGCTGTATAATTCTTCTACAGAATCTACTGCTTTAACACCGTCATTTTCAATTACTTCTTTTGGACAATATGCATCATAAGCGTAGATTTCCATGCCAAAACCTTTAGCAATGCGAGCCACGTTTCTACCTACGTTACCGTAAGCGTGGATACCCAATTTTTTGCCCATCAATTCGGTACCAGAGGTGCCGTTGTATAGGTTACGAACCCCGTAAACCATCATGCCCAATGCCAATTCGGCAACGGCGTTGGCGTTTTGTCCCGGAGTGTTCATTACACACACACCTGCAGCTGTGGCAGCTTGCAAATCTACGTTGTCATATCCGGCACCGGCACGTACTACAATCTTTAGGTTTTTTGCAGCAGCCAATACTTCGGCATCCACAATATCGCTACGGATAATGATAGCGTCTGCATCGGCTACAGCTTCTAATAATTGTGCTTTTTCGGTGTATTTTTCTAACAAAACTAGTTCGTAACCAGCTTGATCAATTACATTTTTAATACCGTCAATCGCTACTTTAGCGAAAGGTTTTTCGGTTGCAACTAAAACTTTCATGCTATTATGCGTTTTGTTTTTCAAATTCTGCCATGCAGTCTACCAAAGCTTGTACGCTTTCGATAGGAAGTGCGTTGTAGCAAGAAGCACGGAAACCACCTACAGAACGGTGACCTTTAATACCTACCATACCTTTTTCGGTGGCAAATTTCATAAAGTCGGCTTCTAAATGTTTGTATTCATCTTTCATAACAAAGCAGATGTTCATACGCGAACGGTCTTCTTTGTTTGCTGTGCCAACAAACATTTTGCTGTTATCGATGGCATTGTATAACAATTCTGCTTTGGCGATGTTGCGTTTTTCCATTTCGGCAACGCCACCGTTTGCTTTTAACCATCTTAGGGTTTGCAAAGCAGTAAAGATAGGCAATACAGGAGGTGTGTTGAACATGGAACCATTGTCAATGTGTGTTTGGTAGTTCAACATGGTGGGAATGTAGCGGCTTACCTTGCCCAACAAATCGTTGCGTACAATAACGAATGTTA
>JAFVZF010000009.1 GCA_017508305.1 Paludibacteraceae bacterium
TTAAGTTGTTTTTCGGTTTGGAAAATCATACCGTCAGCTTGGTTCAATTTGTCGATGCGTTCTTTTTCTTTTTTATCGGCTTCGGCGTTGGCTTCGGCTTCGGCTTTCATGCGTTTGATTTCGTCGTCGCTCAAACCAGACGAAGCTTCAATACGAATGTTTTGTTCTTTACCGGTAGCTTTGTCTTTAGCCGATACATTCAAAATACCGTTGGCGTCGATGTCGAAAGTTACTTCAATTTGAGGTACACCACGTGGAGCAGCAGGAATACCGTCTAAGTGGAACATACCAATTTGTTTGTTGTCGCGTGCCATAGGACGTTCGCCTTGAAGTACGTTAATTTGTACCGAAGGTTGGTTGTCGCTGGCGGTAGAGAATACTTCCGATTTGCGAGTAGGAATGGTGGTGTTAGCATCAATTAGTTTGGTCATTACACCGCCCATGGTTTCAATACCCAACGATAGAGGAGTAACGTCAAGCAACAACACGTCTTTTACTTCGCCGGTTAATACACCACCTTGAATAGCAGCGCCCACAGCAACTACTTCGTCTGGGTTTACACCTTTAGAAGGAGCTTTGCCAAAGATTTCTTCTACTTTTGCTTGAATAGCAGGGATACGAGACGAACCACCTACCAAGATAACTTCGTCAATGTCCGATTTGCTAAGACCTGCATCAGCAAGTGCTTTTTGGCAAGGAGCAACGGTAGCTTGAATCAAACGGTCTGCCAATTGTTCAAATTTGGCACGAGTAAGGTTCTTTTGCAAGTGTTTAGGCACACCATTTACTGGCACGATGTATGGCAAGTTGATTTCGGTGCTGCTCGAGCTCGAAAGTTCGATTTTTGCTTTTTCGGCAGCTTCTTTTAAACGTTGCAAAGCGATAGGATCTTCGCGTAGGTCAATGCCTTCTTCTGCTTTAAATTCTTCTGCCAACCAGTCGATGATTACGTGGTCAAAGTCGTCGCCACCTAAGTGAGTGTCACCGTTGGTCGATTTTACTTCGAATACGCCATCGCCCAATTCCAAGATAGAAATATCAAATGTACCACCACCCAAGTCGAATACGGCAATTTTCATGTCTTTTTGGGTTTTGTCCAAACCGTATGCCAAAGCAGCTGCAGTAGGTTCGTTTACGATACGTTTAACGCTAAGACCTGCAATTTCGCCTGCTTCTTTGGTAGCTTGACGTTGCGCATCGCTAAAGTAAGCAGGTACGGTAATAACGGCTTCGGTTACTTCGGTTCCCAAGTAGTCTTCGGCTGTTTTTTTCATTTTTTGCAAAATGATGGCAGAAATTTCTTGTGGGGTGTACAATCTGCCTTCGATGTTAACACGAGGAGTGTTGTTCTCACCACGATCTACTTGATAAGGTACACGTTGAATTTCTTTTAAAGTTTGGTCGTAGGTTTCACCCATAAAACGTTTAATAGAGAAAATCGTTTTTTTAGGGTTGGTAATAGCCTGACGTTTGGCAGGGTCACCTACTTTGCGTTCGCCACCATCAATAAATGCTACGATTGATGGAGTAGTGCGTTTACCTTCGCTGTTTGCAATAACAATAGGATCGTTGCCTTCCATTACAGCAACACACGAGTTGGTAGTTCCTAAGTCAATTCCAATAATTTTTCCCATAATTCTTTATTTTTAATTGTTCATATTCTTTTTTTTGTTTAGTTGTTTATTCAATGCTTCGCATTTCATGAAGTTGCTCACGCTTGGCATAATCAATGTAAACATTGCTTCTGCTCTCGCTTAATCGCAACTTTAGTCGTTTAGTCGTTTAGTCGTTTAGTCGCTTAATCGCAACTTTCAACGATTAGTCGATTATTCAGGCTTCGCCTTCATGAATTTTAGTGCGAGGTGAATGCAGAAACCATGTTTACATGGGTTATGCTGAACCGATGCCTAAA
>JAFVZF010000010.1 GCA_017508305.1 Paludibacteraceae bacterium
AACCCGATGTACTGTGTTTGCAAGAGACAAAGGCACAAACCGAACAGTTAAACCTACCTACTTTTGAAGCTTTGGGCTATAATGGATACTTTGTCAGTGCCGAGAAAAAAGGATACAGCGGAGTCGGCATTTTAAGCAAAAGAAAGCCCGATATGGTGGTATACGGTATGGGAAACGACTTGTACGACAACGAAGGCAGGGTACTGCGTGCCGATTTTGGCGATATCACCATTGTCTGTGTGTACATTCCATCGGGCACGACCGGCGATATAAGACAAGCCTTTAAAATGCAATTTTTGTCGGACTTTGAGGCCTTTATTCAACAGTTACGCCAAGAAAGACCCAATGTGGTAGTATGTGGCGATTACAACATTGCGCACACTCCTATTGATATCAATCATCCCGAAAGACAAGTGGGAGTATCCGGCTTTTTGCCCGAAGAAAGGCAATGGCTTACCCACTTTATAGAAAGTGGCATGATCGACTCTTTTAGGGTTTTTGACAGCAGAGCCGAACAGTACAGTTGGTGGACCTACCGCATGGGTGCCAGAAAACGCAATGCCGGTTGGCGCATCGACTACCACTTGGTATCGGAACCGTTGCGCGACAGACTAATGGGAGCCGGCATTATGCAAGAAGTAGTACACTCTGACCATTGTCCTGTTTGGGTAGAAATTAAAGATTAACAACATGGGAATACCTTTGCCTTTTTTTAATCAACGCAAACCAAAAGGGTTTAACCTAAAACCCCGATACTACGACGAGCACAAAGAGCGATTGGCAGCATCGGAAGAGCGCGTCAAAAAAGAATTAGGAATGGAGCAAGAGAAAACGGTTCCTACCAGTTACGACCAACGTATTCGTGGCAAGTTTAGGGCGAGCATCGAAGATGCCAAAGAACGTAAAAACGCTAAAATTCGATTGAGTTTTATCATTGCCATTATTTTCTTTGCTTTTTACATGATTTACAACAATTATGCCTGATACCAACTGCATACAGGTATTGCCTGAGGTGGTTGCCAACCAAATTGCTGCAGGTGAGGTGGTACAACGCCCCGCTTCTGTGGTAAAAGAACTGTTGGAAAATGCCATCGATGCCGGCAGTACACACATTGAAATTCATATTAAAGATGCCGGTCGAACCTTGATTCAGGTAATCGACAATGGCATTGGCATGTCTGCAAGCGATGCAGTAACAGCCTTTTTGCCACATGCCACCTCTAAAATAAGGCAAGCCGAAGATCTTTTTGCCCTATCGACCATGGGCTTTAGAGGAGAAGCGTTGGCTTCGATCGCTGCCGTTGCCCATGTAGAGCTACGCACCAAGCGCCAACAAGACGAATTAGGCTCTTGCGTATGCCTATCGGGCGGACAATTGGAAAGCCAAGAGCTGATTAGTTGCCCCAACGGCACCAATATTGCCGTGCGCGATATTTTTTACAATATACCTGCCCGACGTAAGTTCTTAAAATCGAACGAAAGCGAATTTAGAAACATCGTATCGGTGGTAGAACAAGTTACTTTGGCTCATCCCGATATTACGTTTTCGCTGCATCATAATGGACAACTTGTCTTTAAGTTAGTAGCCGAAAATACCCATCAACGCATTCTGTCGCTTATGGGAAAAAAAATGGATGGCAAGTTGCTTGCTATACAGGTAGACACCATTTTAGGTAGGATTAGCGGCTATATCGGCACACCAGAGGCTGCCATCAAAAGAGGAGCGGCACAATTCTTTTTTGTAAACCAGCGATACATACAACATCCTTACTTTAACAAGGCTGTACAAATGGGGTACGACAAGCTTATACCTGCCGATGCCAAAGCACCCTACTTTATCTATTTTGAGGTAGCCCCCGACAAAATCGATGTCAATATTCATCCCACCAAAACAGAAGTGCGATTTGAGGATGAGAAAGCATTTTTCCCCATCCTATCGGCAGTGGTACGCGAGACATTGGGCAAAGCCAATGCTATTCCGAGTATCGATTTTGATCAAGACGATGCGCCCTACATCCCGGCAGCACCCTCAAGCAACGAACCATTTGCCGCTCCATTGCCCAAGGTAAGTTTTGATCCGTCGTACAACCCTTTTAAGGGAAACTACACCTCTAAAAATCCGGTCCAAAATTGGGAGGCCTTGTACGAAACCAACGCAGAGCACACACCCGAGTTACAAGAACCGGCATATTCGACCCCTGATTGGGGCGAACCTCTTATCAGCGAACAATCGATTCCCTGCAAGTGTCTGCAATGGAAAAAGAAATACATTGTATGTTTGGGCGATAATACAGTGCAAGTATTACACCAACACCGCCTACACAGCCGTATTTTGTACGAACAATACCTAAAACGCATGCGTACTGCGCAAAAGTGCAGCATGCCGCTGCTTTTCCCAGAAGTGTTGGAACTCTCTGCCAAGGAGAATGCCCTATTTGCAGAGGTAGCCGAAAATCTAAAAGAAATCGGGTTTGATTTTGAACCTTTTGGCAAGCAAACCTATCAGATTACCGCAGTACCCGATGGTTTGGGCGATGCCAACCCGGTACAAACCATTATGGAAACCATGCAATTGCTGCAAACCAATACTACCCTTGCCACTGATGGCAAACGTGAGATAATTGCACGCACATTGGCAGAGAAAGCCGCCATTACAGCCGGCAAAGAACTATCCGATATGCAAATGCATTTGCTTATGGAGCAGCTCTCGGTATGCCAAGATACCACCTATAGCCCCAATGGACTACCCATTGCGGTAACCATCGATGAAAAAGAAATAGAAAACAAATTAAAATAGAAGAAAAAATGACAAACAACCAAGTAAGGGTGCGTTTTGCCCCCAGCCCCACAGGTGCGCTACACATTGGTGGCGTGCGCACTGCCCTTTACAACTATCTTTTTGCCAAAAAACACGGTGGCAAAATGATTTTACGCATCGAAGATACGGACTCCACACGTTTTGTTCCCGGTGCAGAGGCTTATATTATCGAATCGCTCAACTGGTTAGGCATTGCCTTTGACGAAGGTATTGGTGCCGATGGGCTTGCCACCTGTCGCCAAAGCGAACGCAAAGCCATATATCGTAAGTACGTGGACCAACTATTGGCAGATGGTTTGGCATACATTGCTTTTGATACTCCTGCCGAATTGGAAGCAAAACGACAAGAAATTCCAAACTTCCAATACGATGCCCAAACACGTGGCAGTATGAAAAACTCACTTACCTTATCACAAGAAGAGGTACAAGCACGCATAGCAGCAGGCGATGTGTACGTGGTACGTATCAAAATAGAACCCGGAATTGACATTACTGTCAATGACTTGATAAGAGGTAAAGTGGTTATCAATTCGTCTATTTTGGACGATAAGGTGCTGTTTAAATCGGCAGATAACTTACCTACGTACCACCTTGCCAACATTGTAGACGACCATTTAATGGAAATTTCGCACGTTATCAGGGGCGAAGAATGGTTGCCATCGGCACCCCTACACGTTTTGTTGTACCAATACTTGGGCTGGGCAGATACCATGCCACAATTTGCTCACCTACCTTTGCTACTTAAACCCGATGGCAATGGCAAATTAAGCAAACGTGATGGTGACCGATTGGGATTTCCTGTATTCCCAATGGATTGGATAGATCCTAAAAGCGGCGACCGTTCGTCAGGCTATCGAGAAGCAGGGTACTTTCCTGAAGCCGTCGTAAATTTCTTAGCGCTTTTAGGTTGGCATGCCGAAACCGACCAAGAATTTTTCTCTATGGACGAACTAATCGACGCATTCTCATTAGAGCGTGTCAGCAAGAGCGGTGCCAAATTTGATTACGAAAAAGGCAAATGGTTTAACCACGAATACCTTATCAGAAAGAGCGACGCAGAGTTGGCATCTATGCTTATGCCCATTTTACAAGAAAAGGGTATCACCACCTCTATGGAAACCTTGGCAAGCATAGTGGGCATGACCAAAGTACGTTGCAATTTTATTAGCGATTTTTGGAATCAGATTAAATTTTTCTTTGTTGCTCCTACCGAATACGATGCCAAAACCGTCCAAAAACGTTGGAAAACCAACTCGCCTACCGACATGCAAGCGTTGTATAGCGTATTAGAAAACATCGAAGATTTTAGCGCTGCCAATTGCGAACAAGTTGTAATGAACTGGATAACCGAAAACGGTTTGCACATGGGCAATATCATGAATGCCTTCCGTCTTTGCATTGTGGGCGAAGGCAAAGGCCCCCACATGTTTGATATTACCGCCACTATTGGCAAGGAAGAAACATTGAGCAGGCTGCAAAAAGCGATAGAGGCATTAAAATAAACTCGCTTCGCTCGGGTGAATCGGTGAATCGGTGAAAGTTGCGAGTAAGCGAGAGCAGAACAGATTTATTTGTTATGCCGAGCGGGAGCAACTTCATGAGCGAAGCGAATAATCGGCGACGTATTGATGAACGAAAGTGAATAATCGGCAAATTGGTGAATCGCTAAATTACAAAAAAGCATATTAGGGTATGAAACGATTAGGGTGTATATGGTTACTATTGGTGGCTTTTATAGCAGTGTGGGCAGAAACCCCACTCCCCAAACATGAGTTTAGGGGGGTATGGATACCTACGGTGTACAACAACTACTACCGCAATCTTTCTGTCGAGCAATTAAAAGATACGCTAACGAAGCAGTTGGATGCCTACCAACAAATAGGTATTAACACCATTATCTATCAAGTAAGACCTGAGGGCGATGCGTTGTATGCATCCACTCTGGAGCCATGGAGCCGTTTTTTAACCGGCACCCAAGGTCAAGCTCCCGAAAACGATTTTGACCCCATGGCTTTTATGATAGAAGAGTGTCACAAACGCTGCATGGAGTTTCACGCATGGATCAACCCTTATCGTGCCAATACCAACAAAAAAAACAAACTCACCGAAGAAAATCGCTACTACAGCAATCGCTACCTGTATGTATCCTATGGCAATCAACTATTGTTTAATCCCGGATTTCCTCAAAACAGAGCGCACATTGTATCGGTAGTCAAGGACATTGTCAGCCGATACGATATCGATGCCCTGCACATGGACGATTATTTTTATCCTTATCCCCTAAAAGGGCTAAAATTTCAGGATATATCCACCTACAAACGATTTGCCAAAGCCGACGGTTTTGACGAAGCCAATCAGCTTGCCCAATGGCGTAGAAATAACGTAAACGTACTGGTTAAAGCCATTAGCGATACCATCAAAGCCACCAAACCATGGGTTCGCTTTGGCATCAGCCCTTTTGGCATCTATCGCAACAAGAAACAAGACGAAGGGGGCAGCGAAACCAACGGTCTCTCCAACTACGACGATTTATTTGCCGATACGCAACTGTGGATTAACGAGGGTTGGATTGACTATGTGATACCACAACTCTATTGGGAAATTGGGCATCCTGCTGCCGATTATAGCACCCTACTGTATTGGTGGAGAGAGAACAAAGGTACATCGACCCAACTATACATTGGGCAAAGTGTAGATAGAAGCATAAATCAAATACAAAAGAAACTGGATTTGACATTAGGAGATAGTCGCATTGGTGGTAATTGTTTCTTTACGGGCGATAATTTGCTTGCCAATAAAAATGGTATGTGCGATACGCTTATTGCTCAATATTATCAGAAACCGGCTCTACAACCTCGTTTTGTACAAATAGACAGCATTGCCCCTAACTCACCCCACCGTGTATACATGGATTTAATGGGCGAAGAGCCTATGCTAAAATGGGAGGCCATCGATGGTAAGAAAGAAGAGGACAAGATATGGTACTATGCAGTATACGCCTTTGACCCCGCTTTGCCTATCGACATAACAGACATGACCAAGTTGGTTTGCCTTACCACCGAAAAGAGATGTCCGCTACCACAGGGCGAGGGTATACAACCCCTCTGCTTGCAATATGTGGTTACTGCCATCGACCGCCTTCACAACGAAAGCGACCCCAGCAAGGCGTATTTGCACCAAGAATAAAAAGACTTAGGGTTACCCAAAGACGACCTCTACCTTGCAACCTAACGCACTCATTATCCGATAAAACGTAGAAACTTTGGGCTCTACATAACCATTTTCTACACGAGAAATATAGGTCTTTGAGGTACCTATTTTTTGAGCTAACTCTAATTGCGTCATATTTGCATGCTTGCGAGCATCTTCTATTAAACGACCCGAATAGAAGGCATACGCTTTTTCTTCTGCCTCAATACGTTGTTCTGTTCCACTCTCGCCAAAGAGTTTATCCAATACAGATTCAAAACTCTGTATTTTATGGTTATTCTCTGCCATTCTTGTCTTCATAATAACAATGTTTTAGGGTTAAAGCTAACTCAATTTCTTTTTTAGGAGTTTTTTGACTTTTCTTCTGAAAACCATTAAAGAAACGCTCAAAATAACCACCATAGGTTATAATTTCTCTTTGTTCCATGGCAAAGATATTAAAAAAGTTACCATACTTGGTAACATGATAGCTAAATTTTGAGCCTGTAACCATATCTTTACTAAAAAAGAAGGGAGTGTTTTGTTGAATAAAATACTATGCCATTGGTGGCAACATGTAGGAAATGTTTTCATAATGATTAGAATTAAGATGATTAATATGGGACGAAGATAATAAAAAAGAGGACGAAACAAGTCGTCCTCTCAGAAAAAAAATGGATTAATACTCATCCTTTACTAACGTAAAGTGTGCATTTATGGATTTTTGATCGATGGCAGTCCGTAAATTAAAAACCTTTTTTTGTGGTAGATAACCTGGCTTTTCGCACAGAATCTCAATTTGTACATTACCTGAATTATTATAAGTCAAGCCCTTTATATCAAACGTCTCTGTTGATTCGTAAGGGGTGGTTGATTTATAATTTTTGTTTGAGTTCTTAACATCAGGAGTTGACGATATAATACGCCAATATACATCGGCACCTGCAGGACGCGAAGTAACTTCCCAATTTAACACGGTATGTTCCAACGCTGTTTCACCATCACCGTCCACTTGTTTGTTTGCCTCTTGTGCAGGAGAATCTGCTCGCTTTAAATAATAGGCAATTCTATCCCAATCGATGTCTTCAAGGGCATTCGCATAAGCACGGTTTATTGCATATGATGCAGAAGCATAGTTGGAACCATTTGCAGCAACAGTAGCTCTGCCTGATATAGGAGTACTGGGATATACCAATTGATTATCACTATCTCTCACCTCAATTTCCATAGCAACTACACCAGACCAACCTATACCTGAAATATAACTGACATTGTATTCTGTAATATCAACAATCATCATGTAATCAGTTGCTATATCTGCATCCAAATTAAAGCCCATTGTACGCATATAACGTCTCATACTTTCTCTCACAAAAGACATTACATCTGGGTTTACTTGCACCGTTGGTGTAGAAGAAACATACTGGTCGTGTTTTAACAACAACCTCTTTCTATACTCGTTACGTGCGTCTCTAAAATTAAGTCGTACACCATAATCAAGCTGAGCAAAACGATTTTCGAAGGCATTCGAAGTTAACACTAAGTTGATTGAAGGAGTAGGAACACTACGGGATGATGAACAACCGGATACTGCAATAACTGCGCATAAAATAATACAGCTTGCAAGAATTCTATAAACTACCTTCATATACTATTTTTTAGTGTTTGATTTTTGGGGAGTCTTATTTACTGTAACGTTATTTACAGGACGTTTCTCTATTAATTTAATTGCTTTCGCAGATACAGTACAATAATATGTGTATTCTCTCCACCCTGTTTGTTCAATACTCATACTGACAATAGGCTCAATAACGCCATCTGCACCTTGCTCCTTAGCTAATTGAATCAATCGATACTTGGCTAACCTACGTGCTATATCTTCTGGATCATTTCTTTTGTAATCTTCATAATCGTTTGCCAAATAGCCTAAGCGCAAAACACCTTTACTACTTTTAATTTCTGTTGGCTGCACACCACCAATGAGCTTAACATCTTTTTTCACTACTATACTAAAATCGCCATTGGGATCTTTAAGCGTATAGCCCTTGCCTTGCACTTTTGCCACCATTGTTGCCGAAGCTTCTATGGTACTGATAATATCATAATCAGCTCTTGTCAAATTCAACTCTTCCAACGACACCGAGTTTATAGTACTCTTAGCTGTTGGTATAATGCTTCTCGCACACGAAGAAAATAACAACGCAACCAAAATTGCTAACAACAAACCATTAAACAAGTCTTTGCGCATTCTCATAATATTTGTCGCCTGTTATATCCCATCGGCCCTTCGGGTTAAATTGAACAATGTATTAGTGCAAAATTAGGGAAACACGCATTAACACTTGCTTAACAAGCGTAGCGCATACATACACAAAGTGTGTACAAATAGTACACATATCATAAAGAAGATGAATGCGAAGCAAGGTGAGAAGAATAAACCGCAAAGAAATCAACACCAAGTAGTTGGGAAATGCGCAGTAATGTATCGGTATCGATGTAGCTCCGGGCAAATATTTTGTAAACATTATAACGTGTATAATGCAACTCTTTGGCAAGCCAAGAGGGTTTGCGACCTTGTCTTACCATTTCTTGTTTTATCAATTGCCCTATGTGTATTTCGGCTTTCATAGCAATTGAGCCAAAGCCTTACTCTACATAAGCAAAAAAGGGCGAACCTCTGTTACTTATCTGACTCTGAAGGTTCGGCAAAACCCAAGTACACAAATAAGCACAGCAGGTTACACCCATACGGCGAACCTTGCACCTATTCTCCTGTACTACCTTAAATTTGCCGATTTTCAGAGTAGAGAATAAGAGCTAACAGCTCCAATTAATATGTTAATGAATTTATATCTGTTTGATTTCTTTCGCTATTAAATTTTTGTTGATTACAAATATAATAGATGTATTCGTTTATACAAGCAAAAACTATATGCTACTGTTCGATGTCAATCTGCTAAAAAGCGCACTAAGTCCATACCGTTGGCGTAAAACAACAAAGCAAAAAGCAATATCATGCCTACTACTTGCGCTTTTATCATGAAATTTTGGCTTAATGGCTTACGACGAATGCATTCGATTATCAAGAACAGAATATGTCCGCCATCCAATCCGGGTATGGGCAGCAAATTCATAAATGCCAATACCACCGACAGGTATGCTACGATTGTCCAAAAATATTGGGCGGAAAAAGCATTGGGGAACAAACCTGCCAATGTACCAAAGCCACCTATACTACCAGCCCCTTCGGGAGTAAAGACAATTTTAATATCGTCCGCATAACCAGTAAACATTTCTACGCCTTCTTGCAAACCTTTGGGGAATGATTCAAAAAAGCCATAGGATATTTTGGTAACGGGGAACATCTCGTAATAAGGTTTGAGATAAACGCCCAAGAATCCTGCTGAGTCCGGGGTAACAGTGGTAGAAAATAAATTACCATCCCTGACATAATCAATAGAAAGGGGAGTTAATTTATGTGCCTTTAAAATGGGATTGGCATCTTGATGAGTAGGGACAGTTATTCCGTTCATCGCCACCACGCTATCGCCTACCTGCAATCCTGCCAATTGGGCAGGCGACATATCCATCACTCCTTTAATCACAAACGGATTTCTGAACGAGGCAAAACCTGTTTGCGCCGCTACCAAATCTAACTTTAGCGACTGGTCTATGGGAATTAGTATCGTATCTGCATTGCGCAGTACAGTTACTTCTGCCGCATTGAGAATAGCACGCATGGCTTCTTGATCCAATGCCTTCAATTGCATGGTATCTGCCTTTAAAAGGATATCACCGCTTACAAAACCATGTTTTTGTGCCACTTCGGAAAACTCCATGCCGTATGGAGCTTCACTCAATGCTACGTACTCTTTGCCATAGGCAAACAACAGCATGGCATATACCACCACCGCCGTCAAGAAGTTCATAAACACCCCACTTGCCATGATAATAAGGCGTTGCCAAGCAGGCTTTGCACGAAACTCCCAAGGTTGAGCCTCGCTCGATAGTTGTTTGGTATCGAGCGATTCGTCTATCATACCCGACAACTTAACATAACCTCCAAAAGGCAACCAACCTATGCCGTATTCGGTTTCGCTGTTTTTGGGTTTAAACTTAAAAAGCGTAAAACCCAGATTAAAGAACAGGTAAAATTTTTCGACACGAACACCAAACGCCTTGGCAGCTAAAAAATGCCCTAATTCGTGCAAAATAACCATGAGCGATAACGCTCCTACAAACTGAAGTATTTGAATCATATTTATCAACCAATTTTTTGAGCCACCATTTTGCGCACATGTGCATCGGTAGCCACATAATCTGCATAGGTAGGATTAGCCATAAAAGGCAAGGTCTGCATCGCCCACTCTATCAAATCGCTCATCTGTAAGAAACCTATTTTATCGTGCAAGAAAGCGTGCACTACCACCTCGTTGGCAGCATTTAAAATACAAGGCATATTACCTCCCCTATCCATTGCCTCAAAGGCATACGCCAGATTCCTAAACTTTTCTGTATCGGGTTGCTCAAATGTAAGGGTAGCCATTTGGGTAAAATCAACCCTTTGGTAGGTATTGGATAAACGCTGAGGATAGGAAAAAGCGTATTGAATGGGCAAACGCATATCGGGCATACCCAATTGTGCTTTGATAGAGCCATCGGTAAATTGTACCATCGAATGCACAATAGATTGCGGATGCACCACCACTTGTATCTGCTCTTTGTCCACCCCAAACAACCATTTTGCCTCGATTACCTCAAACCCTTTGTTCATCATGCTGGCAGAGTCGATGGTAATTTTTGCCCCCATGTCCCAATTGGGATGTTTGAGCGCATCGGCTTTGGTAACGTGCAATAGTTGCTCCTTGCTAAAGGTACGGAATGGCCCGCCCGATGCCGTCAGCAACAACTTTTCGATGCTCTTATTTTGTTCGCCTGCCAAACATTGAAAGATAGCAGAGTGTTCCGAATCGACAGGTAAAATGGCGCTATGATGTTTTGCCGCCAACGAACAAATCAGCTCTCCTGCCACCACCAACGTTTCTTTGTTTGCCAACGCAATGGTTTTGCCTGCTTTTACGGCAGCTATGGTAGGCTGTAAGCCGGCATACCCCACCATCGACGTCAGTACCATATCGACCGACGACATTGCCACCATATCGCATACCGATTGCATGCCGGCAAACACCTTTACATCGTCTACATCCGACAACATCTCTTTAAGTGACGCATACTTGCTTTCGTCTGTTATGATGACCATATTGGGGCGATACACTCTTGCCTGTTTTGCCAGCAACTCCACATTACTATGCCCCGTAATGGCAAATAGTTCAAACAAAGAGGGATTGGACGCTATTACATCCAATGCCTGCGTTCCGATAGAACCGGTCGATCCTAAAATTGCTATTTTTTTCATTCTAATACTATATATTTGGTAGGGTCGAGCGATTGAACACCGTGCCATAGTTCAAAATGCAACGTACCCTGTGTCGCTTCGTCCATTAAGGCAATCACCTCGCCTGTTTTAACAATATCGCCCGATTTTTTGAGCACCATCGAAGCTCCTTTATACACCGATATGTAGTTTTGGGGATGCACTATCTGTACGATGTATTCCTCTTGCGGATTATAACCTGCATACAACACCACTCCCTGAAAAACCGACAGTACCATAGAGCTTTTCTCGGTCTGAATATCGATGCCCAAATGGTTTTTAGTGGGTTCAAAGGGTGCTTTTATCACCCCTTTTACCGGTTTCATAAACACCGGCACTACCTCCGATTGTTCGACAGGCGTAGCCGATAAGTTGTATTGTTCGGCTTGTTCAAACGCATCGCAGAATATTTTTTCTTGCTCCGATTTTTCGAGCAACATCTCGTCACGCTCATGTTCCAATACCACCGACGACTGTAAGGTGGTATCGATGGCGATATTGCCCATTACCACATCTCTAAACGTATTGATATAAGCCTGTCGGATAGCCACCTCGTCGGTAAGCGAATCGACCAATATGGCCTGTCTTACAACCTCTTTTCGCAAACCCACATCGACATTTTCGGGCAAAAGATTACGCAAGGGGGTAAACATAATAAGCGACGAAAACATAACAATAACCACTAACAAGGACAATATAACCCAACAGAAGAAACGCAACGCAGACAAACGCCAATGCACCAACTCCTCTAACGTGTTTTCGTTGAGCACAGAAACCTTGTACTTCATGCGAATGCGCTGAAAGAATCCCAAATGATTACCTCTATTCATACTACTTGCAATAAACTCTACGAAGATAATGCAAAAAAATTACTTTACTTGATTTTTGCTAAATAAAAAAATAACATTATCTTTGCAACGCATTTTGCAGGGGCTCATAGCTCAGTCGGTTAGAGCATCGGACTCATAACCCGCAGGTCCTTGGTTCAAGTCCAAGTGGGCCCACCTAAAACCGCTAACGGCATGTTA
>JAFVZF010000114.1 GCA_017508305.1 Paludibacteraceae bacterium
CATACAACAACCATTTGTAGAAGTGACACCAACTTTAAAGGATGGTCAGTAAGTTTTGAGATTGTTTCAACAGGCGACATTCCTTCCGCAAACAAAGGAACAAGGATGAACATTAGGATTGCAAATACAGTCCCTCCTAAAAATGCTTTTCCAAAGACTTTCATAATGGCGAATTTTTACAAGGAATGAGGCACATTCTCTATTATTTCCAAACATTGTCCCGAAAGACTATGCAAAGGTACGGAATTTCTTCGATATTCTGCTTGCCTCACTTCGCTTTATGATAAAATTTGTATTATTGACGTTGAGAATCAAGCCATTTAGCAAAATACTCTTGAAACGCCCTACGATTATTGAATTTGCTATTGTCAAACTTTATACCAGTGATTTCTTCAAATCTCTCAATGGCTATCAAATCCACAAATGGGAATTTTAGGTTCAATTCTTTCTCTGTGAATATATGTCCTTTCGTTTTTACTCCTTTACTGATAATATTAGTAAAATGTTTCAGAAGTGTGCTTGTCGCTGAGTTACAAGCAACCTCACCACTTATACTACTATCGCTAACAGAAAGTACTGATAGTGGTTTCTCAATTGAGTAGAAGACTTCTGAGAAATACTGCTTGAAGTTTCTATATCCCGTAACTTCAATATCATATGAGCCATCTCCTTGTTCTTTCCAGTCTATGATAATTCTTGATTCGTCCATTTTGTAATCCTTAGAAATGTTATTATCGCAACCATTATGCTCTCGTTTGTTATTAACTTTGCTGTGAACAAACAAGTATAATAGCCTTATAATAGGGATGTATAATGGTTGTCGATAAATTATTAAGCAACTTTATTTTTGATAAAATACAATTATTTAAAATACAAATCGTAATTTTGCACTTTATAAGTGTGTTATATAATTATTTGATAAAGTATAAACCATAATGTAATTTGTTGTATGGCACTATCTTATGATGAAATTGTAAATAAAATTGATGAGCATTTAAGAAAAAGCGGTAAACGTTATTATTCTGAATTCTACATAGGTGTGTCCCAAAATGCAGTAAAACGACTTTTTGAGGAGCATCATGTTGATAAAGAAAACTCTTGGTGGATATACACGACTGCTATATCTTCAGAAGTTGCAAGACAAGTTGAAAAACACTTTTTGGATTTAGGTATGCGTGGTGGCACTGGTGGTGGGGACTATAAATCAAAAATGGTATATTGCTATGTTGTAACCCCAACAACAACAGAATGATTATGGAAGCACCTAAGCAAACTAAAAAACGTTTTGTTGTCTTTTTAGACATTATGGGATTTAAAGAAAGGGTTGCAAGAAATACTCAAGACTCTTTATATGAAGAACTCACTGATTTCAATAGAGATATTACTACAATCATAAATGGTACTAAGAAAATTAAGAAGACACGTTCATCTAAGCAAAATGATAGTTCTGATATAACTTTGATAAAAAGTGAAGAAGAGGAAGACGAGATTCTTTTAGCACAATTTTCGGATAGCATCGTTTTATTTACCAATGGTAATACAAAAGAAAATTTATTGACTATATCAAATGTCGCAAAACAGATTATGATATCTGCTATTAAAAGGGAAAAACCAATACCATTGAAAGGTGCATTAGCAGAAGGTGATATTACTTGTGATATGATTAAGCAATTATTCTTTGGTCAGGCTTTAATAGATGCTTATCTTCTTGAAGAAAATATTCAATATTACGGCATAGTAGTTCATCACTCTGCCGAACAGTCTGTTAAAAGCTATGCGACAGAGATATACAAGGATAATTTAGTTCCATTAAAAAGTGGTAAAATCAACCATTATGAATTAGTTTGGTATAACAATTCTTCAGATGATGTTAAATCGGGTTTGGAAAGGATAAGGCTAAGTGTTTCAGATTCACCTCGAAAATATGTAGATAATACAAATAATATAATTGATGATTTTATAAAAAGAGGATAAACAATTATACGCAATTGCTTCTTATAAGAGTTGTGTACCCTGAATGAACAGAGGGTACGCCACTTTCTATTATTCTCAAAGTTATTCTAAATTCAACAGAATTTCTAAATTTAGTTTAGGTTTGGAAACGTATAACTCCCTTATCGTTTTGACGGACCAAAAGTAATGCTTATCATCCAAATGCAACCATTTTAAATCTTAATAGAGGTAAAACGAAGCAGATTTTTCTTTGAACACTTGTTCGTTGTTGCACCAGTATGACAAAATATCGTCTGTCTTGTATTGTTTTGAAAAGTTTTCTCTGATAAAATTGGTCCCACACACTTTATCGAACATATTGTTGCGTTTTTCGGTTTCTGCCGAGAACAATACATGCGACGGATACAACTGATGCATGGCTTCTATTACATGAAACTGGATTTCGGAAAGGCGCGCCTTGTCATAATCGGTTATAAAGATTTGCACACCTTGAACGGTTTGTCCTTGCATATCGCCAAACAAGGGCTTGTACAAAATAGGGCGAAAAACAACCCCAGGTAACTGTTTCTCATTTAAAGCCTCGGTTAGTTCTACAGACTTTACCCAAGGGGCAGCCATTACCTGAAATGGCAGCGTATATCCTACGCCGATGTTTAAAAAGCCCATTTCACCGATAATTCCGGTAGCGGGATAACAAATAGCAGCTTCTGCCGATGGAATTTGCGGAGAAGTGGGCACCCATGGCAATCCTGTATCGGCAAAAGTCATGTTGCGTTTCCAACCTTGCATTGGAATTACTGTCAACTTACAACCTATTTCTTGATTTAAATAGCCTGTCAGTTCTCCGCACGTTAAACCATAAATATAGGGTATATCAAATTGGCTGACAAACGAAAAATACCCTTGGCTAACACCACTACCCTCTACTTTTTCGCCTCCCAACGGATTGGGGCGATCTAAAATAACCACTTCTTTGTTTTGTTCGGCAGCCGCCCGCATCACTAACCCCATGGTACTAATAAAGGTGTAAGAGCGACAACCGATATCCTGAATATCATACACCAACACATCTACATTTTGCAGCATCTCTGGCGTAGGCTTTCGGGTTTTTCCATAGAGCGAATGCACCTTTAGGCCTGTTTTGGCATCCACTTGATTTTCTACCCTTACGCCAGCAGGAATATCACCACGGACCCCATGCTCGGGTCCATAGAGTGCTACCAATTGCACATCGGGCGACTCAAACAAAATATCAACTGTCGATTTTAAGTTTCTATCAACGCCCGTTGGATTGGTAATCAGCCCCACTCTTTTGCCCTTTAATAGCTCAAAATTGGCATCACGCAACACCTCAATACCAGTCATCACCCCCTCTACTGTTCTCCCAAACACCAAAAACGATGATAAAGAAAAAAATATAATTAGAAGAATTCTCATAATGTTTAATTACCCTGGAGAGTGTATTTTAGAGAGGTGAGTTTTAGGCGTGCGAAGTGCGAACAACCGGAGTTTACTGACGTAAATGAGGATTGTGAACACGAGCACAACGACAAAATCACCCTATAAAATCACTCGACACTTTATTCTACGTATAATACCAACCCTTTTAAATACTCCCCTTCTGGGTGATAAATATTGATGGGATGATCGACAGGTTGTGTTAATTGATGCAATATGCGCACTTTTCGACCACTCATGGCTGCAGCAGAGAACACAGCCAAACGAAATTGGTCTTTATCGACCGCTTGCGAACAAGAGAAAGTAAATAGAATGCCACCCGATTTAATTTTTTCGAACGCCTTGGCATTTAATCGTTTATATCCTTGTAAGGCATTGCGTAACGCATCCCGATGTTTGGCAAATGCAGGTGGATCAAGCACAATTAAATCGTAATTTTCGTCCATTTGATCGAGAAATTTAAACGCATCTTGCGCATAAGCTTCGTGACGAGTATCACTCGGAAAGTTCATTTCCATGTTCTTATTTACTAAATCAATGGCTTTAGCGGAGCTATCTACCGAATGTACGCAAGCAGCTCCACCACGCATGGCATAGCACGAAAAACCACCGGTATAGCAAAACATATTAAGCACGCGTCTTCCTTTGGCATACTGTTCCAACAGCTGACGATTGGCACGTTGGTCAATAAAAAAGCCGGTTTTTTGTCCTCTCTCCCAATCGATGCAAAATTTCAAACCATTTTCGAGTGCCACGGCATCGCTATCCGAACCAATTAAATAACCATTTTCGGCACCGGTATCTGCTTTATAGGGCAATGTCGTTTCCGATTTATAGTAAACATTTTTAATTTTCCCTTCGCTGATTTTTACGATGCAATCGGCAATTTCTGCACGATGCAAGTGCATCCCTACCGAGTGTGCTTGCATGACGGCAGTAGATCCATAAAAATCAACTATCAGACCGGGCAAAAAATCACCCTCGCCATGCACCAAACGGAACGAAGAATGCTTATCCGTATAATCCAAACCCATATCTTTGCGCATCTGATAGGCTGCATTTAGTCGTTTTATCCAAAATGCCTTATCAATGGTTTGGTTGTTAAAACTCAATACCCGAACTGCGATACTGCCTATCTGATAGTGTCCCACCGCAATAAACGCTTTATCAGCTGTATAGACCTCGACAATTTCGCCTTCGTTTATATTTTTATCGGCATATGCAATTGCCCCCGAAAATACCCATGGATGAAAACGTTGCAATGACGCTTCCTTTCCTTTCTTTAAAAAAATCTTTTTATAGTTCATCTTTTATTTTTTCGTAAATATCCACACACGCCCACGCATCAATGGCCGCATACATTTGTTGCTGAGGAGTCAAAGTTGCAGCCTCCCAATTAGTAAGACGTTGCGATTTTGATATCTTTTTGCCAAATAAAATGGCATACATTTTCTGTAAGCCCAATTCTTCGATGCCTACTTTTTTGATAATCTTTTGTAAATCAACAAAGCCATTGGGCTTAAACTTACAAGATCGCAACAACATTTTGTAATCATCGTGCAAAGACAAGCCTATTTTTAACGGTGTAGCATGTGCTAAAAACTCCGATAAAATGGGAGGTATTCCCATCTTACACACACGTATAAGATAGCACACCTTAGGAGTAGACAGTTGCACCAAAGCCACTTTATTTTTGACTCCTTTTGTAAATGCCGGTTTAGTTTCTGTATCAAAACCTACCCAAGAACATGTATTCAACTCAACAAGCGCCACCTCTAATTCAGGTATGGTTGTAACGACCTCAATGCGCCTGTCATCGTACGACAATAGGGGCATTTGGTTTATTTCTTCTTTGGATATGGTTGGTGGATATGTGTTCATGTTATGTTTAGGCGTTTATATTATTGACGAATCGACTGATCGACTAATCGGCAAATCAATATTCAGACTTTCGACTTTAGACTTTAGACTTTATCAACATCGGGTTCGATATAGGCTAACTTATGAATAATGGACAACGCTTGCAGCAAGCGCTTTCCCCAAAATAGTTCAAAATTTTCAACTACTTGAAAGGTTGCATCGTTCATCACCTCTACCTTACCTTCCTTGTAATTCATCAAGAAATCTTTCATATCCTGATAAATATCAGCCAAACATTCGGATATGGAGACCACTTCTTCGCCCGTAAATTCTTCGTCGTATTGTCCCAATATACGCGCTGCTTGCGCACGTATTTTTTCGTACGACACCTCGGTTACAAAAGTTTCCAACTGATTATCGCACAGCGATAGTGGCTTATTAACCATGGCAGCTTTTAGGTAAAGGAAAGGCAATAATTTTTGCAACACCGGCACAAATGTTCCAAACTCTTTTTCGTTAGATCGTTCCATAAAGGCACAATACTCTACGCCCACGGTAACAAATTCTACTACATTTTTTGCGTAAACATCCATTTTTTATAAAAAAATTCTATTATTCGACGAATAAATACTAATTTCGCATCACATTCTTAAAATGAGTATGACAGAAACTATTGACAAGAAAGAACTGTGCGCCCTTTTTGCAGACGATGCGACAAGGCAAACTACGTTCTCAAAAATGGTTAAAACCTATCAACAACGTTTGTATTGGCACATTCGTAAGATGGTAATGGTACACGATGATGCCAATGACATCTTACAAAACACTTTTATCAAGGCTTGGACCAATATTTTGAGCTACCGCGGCGAAGCCAGTTTCTCTACTTGGCTGTACCGCATTGCCACCAACGAAACATTGGATTTTTTGCAATCATCGTATGCCAAACATGCCGGCGAGAGTACCGATTTTGAGACCTCGTTGGTAGGGACTATCGACCATGATCCCTATTTTGATGGTGATGCTGCCGAAAAGCTTCTTTACAAAGCCATTGCAACCCTACCGGACAAACAACGTTTAGTATTTAATATGCGTTATTTTGACGAAATGCCTTATGCACAAATGTCGGAAATAGTAGGCACATCTGAAGGGGCATTAAAAGCCTCCTATCACTTGGCTGTAAAAAAAGTTGAACAATATATTTTAGACCATCGTTAAACCTTTGTCAAATTGCTTCGTCAAGCATTTAGACACGCCAAAATTAGTGAAAATGGAAGAACAAAACAAAATAATCGGACAGATTGGCAAGAAAAATCCATTTAAAGTTCCCGAAAATTACTTTGAAGATTTTTCCGCTCAATTAGAACAGAAGTTAGAACAGATAGAAGTGGCTCCTGCACCGGCTCCTGTTATCAAAAAATCCTTCTTCAAGGCGCACATTCAGCCCTTGTTGTATGTTGCTGCTGTCGTAACATTGCTTACCGGCATATCGTATGTGGCAGTGCAACCTGTGCTACAAGATTTTAACAATGAAATGATGATGGCCAATAACATAGAGGTTGAATCTACTGATTTTCCAGAATTTTCGGAAGATGACTACTACGATTTAATGGCCGAATACGACAGCAATGAGATTTACGAACTTTTATCAATGAACGACTAATATGAAAAAATCTATCTTAATCTGCATGGGAATTGCCTTATCAGTTATGGTTATGGCAAACGACAACAAGAAATGTCCCAACGAACACAAAAACCATTTAACCGAAATGGTTATTACGCATATTACAGAGCACGGCATCTTAACAGAGCAAGAATTGGCCGATTTCACCGCTATTTACCGTAATTTAAACCAACAAAAAAGAGCACTTAACCAAGAAAATCGTGCCATAAAAAAACAATTGGACACATGCACAGATAGCGCACAAATGATTGAACTTATTAAAACGGTAGCCAACAACGATTTAAAAAGAGCACAATTGGATAAAGAAGCATTGGACGCCTATATCGAAAAAATTGATGCTGCTCGCTTGGTTCAGGTGCTTCAGTGTAGCGAAAAGTACAAAAACGAGCTCTTTAAGAATATGCGTATCAAACGCCACGAAAGAGCTAACGAACAAAAAAAGTAGACAATTTGTATTTTTGTATAAAAAAAGCGCATTAAAATTTGCACAGTTACAAAATTTAGTCTACCTTTGCATCGCGTTTGAGAAATAACGCAAACATGATGATTCGCTAGCTCAGCTGGTAGAGCACAACACTTTTAATGTTGGGGTCCTGGGTTCGAGCCCCAGGCGGATCACAAGAACAAAACTAAAACCACTAATAAACAGCAATTTAGCGTTATTAGTGGTTTTTTATTTCCGATTTCGCACCGACACAACCGATTTATAACCGATTTATAGCCGTTTTTAGTCGGTTTTTAGATATACTTCGGTAACTTCTATAAATTCTTCCACAGAACGGACCTCAACGCATTTATAGCCTTGTTCAGTTAGCAGAGCAAACATCTTCCTTTGATTCTCGGTTAGTGTGTTCTTTCCGTACTTCATTTCCACCCATAAACCATGGTACTTGCCACATGGAACAGCTAATAATAAATCAGGAACACCAGAGAGTACGCCCTCGCGTTTCATCTTGGCAGCCACCACCTGGTGACGTTGGCCACCATTGGGAATAGCAAATAATAGTGATGCTAATTTAGGATGCTTAAGGCGAAAGATGCGGACACACTCGCATTGCAGTTCGTGCTCTCCTTCTCCATGGTGACGCACTGGTCCAACCATGGAACGAAACTGCTTTATTGAAACGCGATTAGATAACATGAAATTTGCGAAGAATTTTAAGTATAAAATAAATCAGTAGCAATAGGATTATTCCCCACAGAACATAACCGGATATATACATAAAGTGTTCCCATTTGTTCATTTTCTCTGGAATTATCTCGGTTTTTGTGTCCTCTTTGCTAATTTTTGTCATCAAAGAGTCATTAACGGCAGTTATTCGTTTATTTTCGTTGGTCAGCGATATAATCGTTTCCGCTTGCTCTTTCTCCTTGTTGCTCATTGTAACACCAGTTACGCCGTTGGCTTCGCCTGTCTTGGTATTGTAACTTCCTTGCTCACCGAAGTGTATCTGTGTATTGCTTTCCTTGTCGGTAATGGTGGTGCCTTTTATATATACAGTATCATGGACAATGAGCGTGTCGGTATAATATCGGTACTCCACCCTCACTGAATCGTTTTTAACTGAATCAGTGATTTCTTTCTGTGCACGGCATGATACCAGGCATAGAAATATAGTCAATATAAATAATAATCTACCCAGCATAATAGTTATCTCTTACATCGTGACGGTTTTCTTTTGGTGATTTATAAGATACATGCACCCATATACTGCCTTGACTATCCTTTTCGTACAGTAATTGGTCCACATCCATTTCAGAGAGTATGGAAAACAGCTGACGTGTTCTCTTTGCGTCGAATTTTCCACCGCTATAACAACGCAAATCGGCTGCTTCGCCTTTTTGGTGTTGCGATTTGGCAACCCCGCCAACAAGTTTATTTAGCCTCTCGTTACGAAATCCACTTGTAACAGTAATTGGAAATCCGCATTTTTCGCGTGCTGGCTGGAGAACGTTGGCCATAAGATTGCAGATAGCAACCAATTGGTTGATACTTTCGGGCTCATTAGTGATCCCTGCTTTTATAGCCTTTGATGAGCGTACTAACTCGTCAAAGGTAAAATTCTTTGTGTGTAGGTTATAAGCGTTCATCTTTTTTCTGTGTTTTAACGTAATCAACAAACGAAGCGAACATTTCTTGGTTGTCTTTATGGTGTAGAAGCTCGTGCATTAACTTGGCAGCTTCTTGGACCTTGGCTCTATCTTTGTCGGAGTTTTTCTCATAGATACTTTTTATTTCGATAAAGCACGCAAATGTAGCACCTAAAAATGTAAGTATAGGCATCACCGGTAGTGATGTGTCAGTTTGGGAATTAAGTTGTAATACGGCCAAAATCTGAATAACATCAGTTGCAGTAACGGCAAGTAACATGTTGAAGTACTTGCCAACTTTGTCGATGGTTTTTCGTAAGCCAAACGAGGATCTAAATTCTCCACGTTGTTTAGCCTTGCGTATGCCAGCCATCAGGTCAAAGAATATAGCCAATATTACCACAACGTACAGTACTGCTACAATTATCAATTGTGGCCAAAAAGCGTGAGCCACTCGCGTTAAAAAACCGAATTCTTCCATAGTTAAATCAATAAAAAGTTATACAATCACCAGATAGCGACGCCTTCCAGAACCACGTTCTTCAATTGTCGCCTCAAACGGCATTTCTGATTGGTACTGCATAATTCTCTCTGCAAGGATGCCACCAGATATAAAGTATCTAAAATCATTATCTCCATCGCCAACACGGCGAAATTTAACAACATATTTAGTTAGTTTTGACTCATTAGATTTAGCATTGGTATAGAAATCAGATTTTGCTATACCATGAAATTCTAAAGTCAAACCCTTTAAATCTGTTACATTTTCCCTGTAATCACGAGGCAGACCAAACTCTAAATGTTCCTCGTTCTTTATTTGAGATAGCTTTTTCATTTTATCCTTACTTTTATAATGTATTTTCCTATTTTTAACAAGACTCAGCCAAAGGTGTGCACAATTGGCGTGCTTAAGCCATCCGTAATAAGAGGCCATTTGTTGCGCCCATACCAAATCAGATACTCCAGCCTTGTCTAATGCTCTCGCTTTGCGTTGTGCTTTTATCTTGATACTCCTTCGCAATAAAGTACACTCGGAATAAACAACATATCCGCAAAAATTGATGCCATAAGAAATAGGTGCAATACGTGCATTATTTTTAATTGTTAATTTTGATATGGTGAATAATTCCTTTAGAATGTTCATCACCTTATTTGCTTCTTGTTTGTCTTTAACCAATATTACTATATCATCCATGTATCGGTAGTAATATTCATAACCATAGCCTTCTGTTATCGCCCAATCTACAATTGACAGATAAAAGTTAGCCAGGTATTGACTTGGATAAACACCGATGGCAAGACCACGAGAATGAACATCAATTATCGCATCGAGCATTTTAATGATACCAGCATCAGCGACAAGTGTTCTAATGATATTCTTTAGCCTTTCGTGATTGATACTCTCATAATAATGATGTGCGTCTATCTTGACGAAATACTTAATATCTTTGCGAGCTTGCAGAGTTGTTGCTATCAGTGCTACACATTGGTGTAATCCTCTGCCGAGAATACTTCCAAATGTGTTAGCAATAAGCGAATCAATAATTAAAGGCTTAACAAGGTCCGTAACCGCTCTTTCGAGAATTCTATCAGGAAAGAAATTAGGAACATCAATAACTCGTTCCTTCGGTTCGTAAACCTTAAACTGGTATAGGTCGGAGAATTTATAGGTCTCATTCCTAACCATGTTCTCGAGTTTATCCATTAACTCATGCCTTTTGCTTATAAAGGCTTGTTTATCCGGTGTTATTTTACCTTTACCCGATAATAGTGCTAAATCGGCAGCCCTTTCGAGATACTCTCTTTTGCAAAGCATCTCGTAGGATGGCTGCTCTATATTGGTTTTTATAAATTCTTCTGCATTGGCAATTGTTATATTGCCGTCAGACTTAACTGTCATGTTCTGCTATTTTAATAGCAAAGTTGCGTCTCGAAAAATCTTAGTCTATAGTGGAGGAGGCCACCCCGTACACGTTGTTGACATTGCCCACGTTGTTAGCGTTGTTAGCACGGCCAACCCCGACAACCGAGCCGTGACCGAGGTGGGAGACGCAACTTTATTAGTTTTGAATGATTAAATATCTGCTTATTGCTGTTTCAGTTTGCGAGCCATCTCCGTTGTCGTAAGTTGACAGAGTAAGCGATGCGTGCTCGGTGATGTGATTGTCACCCGAGTGATTGTATAAATCGGACGAAACGCACGCAACCCCACTCACTAACGTGTTGTCGGTTGAGTTCGGCACGAACACTTCTACTGATGTAATTGCAACAGATGTTAATAAATCTATCATACCGTTGGGTGTTTTGTAACGAAAATCGCCAATTGCACGTACTTTTGGTTGAGTATTGACTTGTGCATACGGTCAGCGTAGCCACCATTAGCTGTTGTTTGCCATGCAAGATAGTTCCCTGAAGAAATTGGCACTCCATCTGGGTCGTGTTGCATAACACCACCCGACTTGTCAACAAAGTATTCACCCCAAAGCTGTGCAGGGATAAATTCCGAAGTTGGCACTAAACGTTCTGCGTCGTCAATGTCTTTTCTGTCATCAAACATAATGGCAATGGTCGCATTTGAATCAGATTCGCAAGTGAATGATTCGCCAAAATACTCGCACACGAATGATTCGCGAGGTGCAATAGTTCTGCCATGGTACACAACTGGGAAAGCATTATCATTGTAATAGCTAACATTTTGTAATAGAATATTACCTACTCCTACCCTCGCATATATGGTAGAGCGACAACGACAATACAGTACTTCCATGTGGTTTGGGTCGCCATATTCCATTAAGAACGATTCGATACCATTGTCGGTAAACGACGCATCGGTACCAATCACGATGGCATTACCACCATTGGCAATTTCAGTTTGCAAAATTTCTCCATCGATTGATTGAGTAAGTAGTATGCTTCCACGCACTTTGTATCTGCCAACAGGAACAGCGTCGCCCGCCTTGTACTCAACGCCAGAGAACACTGTGTTTTTGTTCATTTGGCAAGCGTACTCGTTGAATTTTGAGTTGGCAAAAGCATATATGCCACTCAATTGGAATTCTTGTGGATTGATTGTGATAATCTTCGACAGGATCTCACCGGTTGGATTGGTTGATGTCTCGTCAAGTGCGATGATACCAGGTTTTGGGTCGCGTTGCAGTGTTGTATCTTCAATCACAGTCAAGCATCCGCTGGCGCTGCGTTCGTCCCATGTTTCTGCAATGCCAGCAGAGTTAAAATGCACCGGGCAATAGATTGCGGGTGGCAGTGCGCCGTAATAAGTACCCGCATTGGTCACCGCATCGCAACCACGTTTTAGGTTGTAGCATTGTCGGTCCACATCGACAAAGATGTCGTACGATGTGCTATTTGAGAATTGACAAGCAACAAATGTTGGCAGAACAGGGTCTATTCCCCATTCGACATACACTTCGTTAATTTTGGCAAGCAACGATGCTTGAAGTTCTTCGGATGTTTCGCCTTCAGGCACAACACGCACGTCAGTTTCGGCATTGTATTCAGTACCTTTGAAGCACCACCATTGTACGTCGGACGCAAAGAAGCAGTTTTTGAAAGTTAAGTTTTTATCATTGATGACAATAACTTGTTTCCCAAAGATGCAGTATTGAAGTGTCAAGTTTTGATACAATGACTTACGCCAAAGCGTCACATCCTCGTTGTTAACGAATGTGCTTTCTAAATTTCGAGCTATAGACAGGCGATAGCTGCCTTCATTCGTTTTACAACGAGAGTACACGACTCTCGTTGGGAGTGCCGAATTGTGCGTTGAACCCATGCAACCCATGTACAGAAGGCACGAGTCCAAAAAGCAGAAGGAGGAGGCCACCCCGGACACGAAGTGGACAGCGCCCACGTAGGAAGCGTTGGCAGCACGGCCAACCCCGACAACCGAGCCGGGACCGATTCCCTCAATACCGGTATTGATTACACGGATGTTGTGCAGCGAAAAACCGTAGATACAATAGATACCTTTACCATCAAATGTAGCGGCACCGTAGTAGTCACCTTCAATAGTACAGTTATGGTTACCGTTAATCATCGGACAAGTAAATGTACCGATACAGGTTACTCTTGTAGGTGTACTATTCTTGTTCCAATAGTCAAGGGTCTGATAAGGATTGGCGCGTGTTCCGTCGCCGAATTCATTGCTCCCCTTTTCATGTATAAACACGTGAGTAATACCCTCGGTACCGCTCACTGCTGTTCTCCACTTAAACTGTTTAGCCATTATTATTTATATTTTAGAGTTAATGCAGCAAAACCATCGTGTGAGCGTTCTATTTCGATTGTGATAGGTTTATTATTAGCAATAGAGATAGGACCAGATTTAAGTAGGTCAACAATATTACTTCTTACAAGTGTGTCGCCATCGGAGATAAACGCAGCTTTAATATTAGTCATATCAATAGCCGTAATCTGTATGTCTCCAATTAGATTGTGCCACATTGCATAGTCTAACACATCGTAGAAGTTAATAGCAATAATACGGCTTTTGCTAACCTCGTTTATCGCTCCTACAATTGTTTTGCTCTCAGTTGTTAATTCATTTGATACTTTGTCTTGCTTGCTGGATACCGCATCGATAATAGCCTCGTTAAGCCCCTTAACATCATTGGTAGTGTGCGTATGACCTTCGTACGAATACTTGTACCAAATCCAAACACTATGGTCGGCATTATTTACGGCATAACCTAAACGACCAGCAAGTGTACTTACCCCATTATTAGACTTAACGAGAGTATATCTCTCTGCTAATTGGTTAGATGTCGGAACAAATACGTTGTAGTATTTATCCGAAGTTAGTTGCATGGTAAGCAATTCATCAACGTTATTAACGTATATAGTATCGTCGATGATTTTACCCGTTGATTTAACGAATACTAAACCATCCCATACCCATATATCTTGTGTATCTTCTGTGATATAGACAACACTTGTTTGAGGGTCAGTAATTGCCGTAAGAGCATTGTAATCGGCCACAGATATTACTTCTTGTGGTACCTGGGATAGTTTGTCGTTTATCTCCTTAAGAGCAAGTGCAACAGGTCTATTGGCAATAGCGTTATCCGAGGTGACAGACAGCTCTTTGTCGATGGTAATAGCATTGCCATTGATTGGACCAAATTTTATCTCAATATAAATCATCGTGTTTCGTCTTTAATAGGTGTGTACTCAATGGTAATGCCTGTATTGACACGGCGGATTTGTTCGGAATCTCCCTTGTTTGGGTGAATGTACACATCACAGAATAGCGGACCTTCAAATACTTTTGTGTCTGCCGATGGTATAACAGCAGTAAGTTGTGTATCTGAAACTTCTGTAAGTTGATGATAGCCAGCCTCTACCTTGTTGCTAAATTTAGCAATATACGAAGTATGTGTATAGAAGTAAACAACGATACGGCTCGCTTCTTTCCAGCTTTGCATATCATTAGCGCCTAAATTATTAAGCTTAATGGCAAATTCTATATCTTCTCCTTGGTAATGTGTCATATTGTTACATTTAATGCCAGAGAGCGATTTTCTCCCTGGCATGATTTACTATTATCCTTCGCCTTCGCCTTCGCCGTCATTAACGACTTCGTAACAGCTAAATAATTCGCGGATAGGTTCTACTTCTGAAGCTTCTGGTTTGGTAGAACTAAACCATTTAACTTCAATATTCCACACTACGCGTGTGTCTAAACCTTCTTCGATAGGTGCTTTAGCAGTTAGTTTACAGTCTGCCTTAACGTAGTGTAGCATGGTTTCGCTTCGGAATGCTACGTTCCAAACCTCGCCTTCTGCGGCTTGCCAAAAATCTTTGTTGTTTTTGTAATTAGGATCTTTGACTGACAAGATGTAGTCATCACCTAACTTGCGTTCTTGCTCGTCACCGTAGCCGTCACCCACCTTAGGAGTTCCGCCGTCAAATGAACCAACAGTTTTAGGGATGATAACAATTTGGCCAGATTCAATTGCATTACGCCATTCTTCTGCTTCAAATGGAAGTTTAATTGCAGTGCCTTTTTTGATAAGCACCAAAGAACGTACACGACCCAATTCTGGAGTGTCGCAAGGGTCGCATTGGTGTACTAACGCACCGACAGCTCCGGCGCAAGATTTATATCTAATCATATTCTAAAAATTTTTACACGGACTATATAACCGTGTGAGTTTGTAACTAATTTTTATTAAGAAAATGTTTGGCTGTAAAGGGAATTCAACGCCTGAATATTCAGCGTTAAAAATGGATTGTCTATCGAAAATACTTTGAGCAATTTCTACTCGGGTGTACTTATCTGCATTGTCTCGTAGAGATTGTGCACATATAGCTTCAATGTCGTATTGGTCAAGTGGACGTTTGCCTGCTACAATTAGACAATTATTATAAACCTCGTTATTGGTAGTGTCATCACCAAAGCCTTCTTTAGCCGATGCGTACTGCTTAGATAGTACACGATGGTATGTAACAATTTCGTTGACATCATCAAAGAAAACACTTGTGCATATATCCTTGCCAGATATAACAGCAGGTAGTACAACGTTATTACCTTCTTCGCTTATAACAACAGGGTCGGCAATGCCCATTGCATTTACTTTCACGCCATCAAGACGCGCAACGATAGTGTTATTTACTTTTTCAATAAAAGTCCTCATAATTGATTAAAATGTTCATCAATGTACTTTTGTCCAATCTTCATCACCATGTCACGTTCTTCTGTCGTTGGCGACCAAATAGGGCGAGAACCATAACAAGCTCGCTTCTCTTGCCATTTGGCACGTTGCAAAAGTTCCTTTGTTAGGTAGGCAATACCTGTTCCGTTGGTGATAGGAGTAAGTACCATGCCATTCTCCATAGCACGGGTAAGAGAGAGCACTACTTTAGAACCTTCTTTACGCCCGTATTTAGGGCGAATTCTATCGCGGTAGTGTTTTGAGTAGTTACCAATAGGAGCACCGTCAGAAGCTCTACCTTCAACGTGTACACGCTTGCGTATCATCGCCAGTAATGACGATGCTTGAAGGTGTGTCATTTTGTCGATGTCTATTTCGCTCATTTTGGTAGCGAGTTTAGACACAACAACATCCATATTGGTTTCTACGCGTAACATACTGGTTATATGATAGGTTCTCTGAATGTGATAAAATCGTTAGGTTGTAGGTTATCTTCACAGGTAAAACAAGCAGATGCGTGTACGTCTATGCTATTAACTACCATGGTTAGTTCTTTAAGGAACGCAGCATATAGTTCTTCACGCATTTCTCCGGCTTTCTTACGGTCAATGGTAGTATAAGCATTAACACGCGAGCTGGTTGCCCTTGTGTACATAATCTCACTACCAATAAGGTACCATAGAGCGGTTGATAAGAGTTCTTTATTCTCACAGATAAGACAAGTACATTTGTCCATGTCGTGTATCTTGTGCGCTTCGTTGATTTCTCTAACGAAATGGGTGCGAAATTTCAAGATTGCTCTATTTTCAATCTCTTCGTACAGCTGTTTTACCCCATCTTCTCCATCAACCAATTTAGTGATGTAGGTGTCGGAAATATCAGGGAGTGCATCACAGTATAGCCCACTTGGGACTATACCGGATACATTCGCTGACAACCCTATTAACCCTTTTAGACAGTCAATCATAATGTAGATTATTCTTGTGCAGTTGCTACATAGTGGAATGAACCATTAACACCAGCCAATGGATCACCATCTTTGTAGGCATCGCTTGGTTGGTTAAATAGACCATAGGTTTTAGAGATGATAAGTTTGTAACCACGGTCAGCAATCTTAACACCTTCTGCGTTGTATTGAGGGCAAGTTTCATATTTCAATTGGCAGTCAAAGCTAATTGGAACAACCACGCCATTAACCATTGCAGGCATAGGAATTTGGAAGAATACAGAGTCCCCTTTTTCGCCAGCATATACACCTACGTTTTTGTTTACGTCAACAAAACCAACAGTACCTTTAGCAAACACACCGAAGTGGTCTTTACCCCAACCTGCTACGGTTTTAGGGTCGCTGTATGCGTTTAGTGACAAAGCTCCAAAACCGCTTGCGTCAAAACCATTTTTAAGTTTGTTGTATAGGTCGAACGCACGAACACGGCCGTTGCCGCAGATTAACAAATCGCCATACACTTCGTTGGTTTCTGCGTCAAGTTGTAGCTTAACTAAACCATCTTCCATATCTGCTTTAGTGCCTAATGCGATATTTTGAGCGTCGGCGGTGCCATAAGCTGCGTTCGTACCCCATTTGCTTGCTTGTGCTGCTACAAGGTTACTATCAATCTTACCAAGCAATGCGCCGATGTGAGTTAAGATGGTTTCATACATAGCACGTGATACGTTTACAGCATCTTTGCCTAATGCGGTTGGATTGGTTGCTGCCAATTCGTATTTGCGCATTTGATCGTCAGAAATGAAAATGCCAATTTTGTTGAACAAAGGAGCACCAATGTTGCTTTCTTTCCATTCTGGAGTAATGTTAGTGTCGCAATCGTCGCGGTCTGATACTTCAGATTCCAAACCACGTTGTTGGTATCTTACTTTGATGTCGCGTGCTTGTCCTTGTTGCAATTCTTCGGTGTTCAACACTTGGGTCAACGCATTATTTTCTAAAAGCATGCGTAAGAAACCAACAGGACTAATTTTCAATTGTGGATCGTTAAGACCAGCAATCACATAAATGTTATAAATAATAGCTGATGCAAAACCTTTTAATGTTAGTGTCATAATCTTAAGTTTTTTAAATGTTAATTACTTCCAAGAGCAGACATCGCAGAGCTTACCGCGTCGTTAAAAGACGACATATCGGCTTGTCCTGGTTGTTGCTGTTGAATGATAGTTTGTTGCCCACTGCCACCATTGCTTACTTCAAGCAATTTAGCGTCGGCCAAGATTTTGTCGGCAAAACTTGCGAACGAAACAGGTTTGTTTCCCTCGTCTAACAAGTCAAGTTCAGGAGCATTTGAATTTTTAAGTTTCAATTTGCCACCATCGTTTACTACTAATGCACCACGTTCTGCAAGTTTGGCATTAAGCACAGCCTTAGCAATGGTTAAGTTAGTAGCAGCATCAACAGCCTTGTTAGCATAAGCTTTACCAGATAGATCGATGTCGATAAGTGTGTCTAACATTTGTTTGGCGTGAGAAGACTTCAACGTTGCAATTTCGTTTTCCTTGTCGGTTGTAAACGAAGTTAGCTGTTGTTGTAGCTTTTGTAGTTCGCCATTCAAGCGTTTTACTTCGGCATCTTTTGTTACGTCAGCAGACGCTCCTTTCGCTGCGGCAATTTGTTCTTCGATTTTCTTGGCAAGAATATCGATACGCTTGTATGTTGATTTCTCTGTGTCGAAATCAGCAGATGCTCCATAAGCCTGGGCCAAAGGCAATAGTTTCGCATCAATAGCGTTTAATACCATAGCGTCAAAGTGTTTTTTGACGTCAGTTGATGATTTCGCTCCATCCAAGGACATTAAACCAGTGTTCATTCTATTGGCAAGGTTGTCGTCAATATCCACATTGGCTAATTGTGAATTGGATAATAAGCTAATCAATTGTTGTTCGTTTTGCGCACCAATTTTGGCGGCCATAGTATTGAGAAAGTCTCCAAGTTTCATATCAGTATGATTTAATTTTTATTTTTTTGATTTCTTTGTTTTAGAAGCTTCTTCTGCATCCTCAGTAGTTTCTTCATTCTCTTTTAGAGCTTCTTCTGCTTCGGCAATCATTTCGGCAAGTTTTTTATCTAACTCGTCAATACGAGTGCGCAGTTCGGCATTTTCAGCTTCTAATTCAGCAATTTTAGCATCTTTATCAGACACTTCTGCTGCTGTTTTAGGCTGTTTTTTACGTAGTTCTGGGAAGGCATTAAGCACTTCTTCCTCGGTAGGTTCTTCTACCGTAGCACCTTGCGCTTTGTAAAAAGACGCGTTCCCGGTAGGCATAACGTATGATTTTTTGCCACCTTTGGGAGTAACTTTGATATAAGCTTTTGTGTTCATAATGATAATAAATTTATGTTTACAATACAAACATAATAACTATTTAACTAATAATCAAATCTTTTTGATAAGTTTTTAGGTAAAATATTTTGTTAGTAAAATGTATTTTATTATATTTGCAAGAAATTACACATACTATATGCAAACCATAGGAGAACAGATTGCCAAAATTCGTAAAGAAAAAGGTCTTACGCAGTACAGATTATCGAAATTGTCGGGCGTCACACAAAGGCATCTACACTTCATTGAAAGTGGGATGGATTGTAAGGTTAGCACGCTAAAAAAAATACTTAAGGCATTAGACACGCAGATAACAATACCATGAGTGAATTAAGAAACGTACATACAACAAGCATCTACCTTGACGGAGCAAGAGATATACTCCTAAAACTTAAGGATGATTACGAAATATCGCTCACTCCATTGTTCGATGCGGTGTACTCGTCAAAATTGGACCCAGATGCTAAGCATATTATCGCAACGCCTTGCAGAATACCCAAGGAGCGCAAAATGTACGGCAAGGCAATGCTGGAGTTACTCATACACGATAGGCGAGCACTTGAAAGTGTACTATTCCAGGACGAAATGACTTTACAAACCACAGATCTAAAGAGGAACAAAAAAGGCGAAGTAACGGAATATAAATTAAAACTAAAATAACATGGCAACATTACACCTTCCACTAAAAGCAGAATGGTACGAAGAAATTGAGCATGGCGGAAAGATTGAGGAGTACCGAGAATTATCCGCATATTGGATTGTTCGGTTACTTCGTTACTCCGCATCTGGTGGCAGAATAGCCAAAGAGACAGCAGAACGCTATGAGCACAATATTAAGATGCTCAAGTCACACATAAAAGATGGAGTGCTAACATATAGAGAATTTGACAGAGTTAAGTTCTCGTACGGCTACACCAAACGCACCATGGAGCGCACCATTAGACTTATTAAGATAGGCGAAGGTCTTGCCGAATGGGGAGCAGAACATAAAAAAGAGTACTTTGTAATAGGATTAACAATTTAAAAATATAGGAGATTAAGATATGATTGGAGCAATTATTGGAGACATCATAGGTTCTCGCTTTGAGTTTAATAATACAAATAAATTAGATTTTGATTTATTTGGTCCAAAATGCGACTTTACAGATGACACTATTTGTACTGTTGCTATTGCAGATGCTATATTTTGGAACGTAGAATACAAAAGAGCATTGATTAAATGGTGTAGAAAATATCCAAACCTATACGGTTCTGCTTTTTCACAATGGATAAATTCTCCCGACCCACAACCATACGGAAGCATGGCAAATGGTTCTGCCATGAGAGTAAGTCCCATTGGTTGGGCGTTCGACACTTTAAAGAAGACGCAAGAAGAAGCTGAAAAATCAGCGATTATATCACATAATCATCCAGATGGAATTAAAGGGGCAGTCGCGACCGCAAGTGCTATCTTTTGTGCTAAAGAAGGAAAAGATGCGGCGATAAATTCATTGAAAGGATTTTACAATGCAGAGTTGCCTCTATTGGGCATGAATCCTTTTCATGTAAGTTGTGAGCGTACTTTGCCTATATGTTTGGGTATTATTGAGAAAACTAATAGTTTTGAAGAGGCGATACGTTACGCAGTAGCCGTAGGAGGCGATAGCGATACCATCGCAGCTATTGTAGGCAGTATTGCAGAACGTATATACGGAATTCCAGAATCTATATATAAACCAGCATTAAAATATCTACCTTTAGAGATGCAAACTGTTCTATATCGATTTTGCAATAAATATAACCCTACATACAAAAACTATATTCTAAAAATCAATCCTAAGGCAAATATTGAATCTTCAATGGAAGATCCTTATCCACAATGGGAAGATACACGAATTTGCCACAATTGCATAAATAGGATTGCTGAAGGAAGTGGTTGTGATGACTATGACGACGTGAGCGATGTAAACAAGGCAATTGATAAAGGTTATTGCGAGTTTTACATAAAAAACACATTAAATAAGAAGGCGTAATGCCTTCTTATTTAATCATTCTACATCTTATAACAAGATGTTTATACCCACCAGTTTTTTCTATCGAGGAAGACAAATACTCTAAATTAGTTCCCCTTCCAAATACAACCTCACTTTCTATATAATTATCAGAAAAGTATAAATTTGTCTTTGGCGGTACTTCGATAGACAATTTTACGTCATACTGGTCATAAAAAACATTTTGTAATTCATTAGTTGATGCGCTCATAAACCCAGGATCTCGCGACATTCGCGTACGTGAAGCGAATTGTCCAACCTCTTTTAAAAGCTCACTTATATTTTGCGATTGAAATGTTGTGTTAAATATCTTACCAAGGGAAGATGATTCAACGTAACGTGTTACTAAAATTGGAATAGGCAAAGAAAAACCAGAGATTTTTTTATCAAGAAGTTTAACAGTTTTTAAATCGTCTATAGTCATTCCATGAGCTTTAAGTTTAGCTATTGCATCCTTGTTAAGTTTTCCAAATACTTTCGTTTCTCTAAAATCTTGATTTATCAACATACTATTACCCGTTCGTACATAGCCAGCTCTGCCCCATCGTATATTAGACCCTTTTACAGAATGATTCCATAATTGATAGTGTTCCTGCTTTGTTTCTATTTGATTTCCATTATAAATTTTAAAATGTTGTGTATTTTGCAGATGAATAAAACCATTATCAACTACAATATCATTTTCCTTAACCGTCTTACCTAATGAGCTAATATAGTTAATGAAATCTTGTTTTGTTTCTTCGCTTGATTTTGGAATAAATTGGCTTGTATCTTCTGTATTTGAGTTCTGCCTTCTTGCGAGTATGTTTTTAGATTTAGATGCGATTAACTCGGCAAGTTTGTTTAATTCCGCCAAATCGGACGTATCTTTTTTAAATAAGGTTTCAAAATCAGAGAGCAATTTCTTACCAATCTTACTCTTTGAAGATTTGATAATATCAACATCGTTCTTAATGCTATCTTTTACCTTAAGCATTTCTATACGACGTTCAACTTCCGCAAGTTTGTGTTTATATGCGTCTCGTGATATTTCCCATGTTTTATATTTTTTACCTTTAGTTTCCATCCAAGAAATTTCATAAGCAAGCGACTTTCTTAATTTCTCTAATGCAGTGAATGATTCAAAATCCCAATCCCAACGTTCAAGAGTTTTCTTTATTGAAGCGTAAACTATCTCTAATTCTGGCAATGAGAAGCGTTTTGATAATTTATGTACATCTGGAATAAGTGGTTTAAGTTTATTCTCCCACTTTTTGATTGATAATATCTGTTGTGATAAAACCTTAGTCTCTGCCTTTATCCCGTTTATATCATTTAGAGTCAATAAATTTTTAAGTAATGTAGAATCTACATTGAAATCAGATGCCACCTTAAGAACATTGTTTGCCGTCTTACTAACAAGTAAATTTTGTCGTTTTCTTTCTTGCCATCTTGCTTTAATATCTTGCACTTGACTTTCTGTTCGCATCGCATGTCGTATTTCCGCTTTCTCTTTGACAGATAAATCTTTCTTAAACTTCGCCCTGATGTGTTCCGGTACCATAAGTTCAGAGATGGGAATAAGTTGGTGGCGACAATTCCAACCACCTACGTTTACTTGGAAGTTCTGTTCGGTTGTACCTTCGATTAGACCCTTTGGAAGCCCCGTTTTTGGATTCATTTCGCACTCGTGGACCTTTCCATCAATTTCTATATATCCGTTCAAAATATCCTTTATTTCAGACTTGTGGATGTATTCCTTTTCGGTCAGTAGTTCGCAGAATTGACGCGAAGTCTCGATGACTGAACCCACGTACTGAAACCACTCCGCACCGAGGTCATCGGTGAACAGGCGGTTATTCTCTCCAGCAAGCTGTGTCATCGCAGTAGTGGCATAGGTTTTGGCGTACTTGGCTAATGCTGATGTACTATCGTCGGAGCTCTCCAGTTGCTTGTGGAATTCATCGACGAGGTCGGCGTATTTGGCACCAGATGTCACAGCACGAAGCAGCATCTTATTAAGTGGTTCTACCACCGACGCGGTCAATGCAGATTGAGATAGCCCACTTGCAACGTTGCTAATGGCAATTTGTTGCAGTGCCTGGTGCTTTTTCTTGACGTTCTCTCCCAATGTCTTCTGTGGGAATGCTTTGCTATAAAAATCTACTTGTGCTTTGTAAAGCTTATCCATAGCATTAGCAACCGACTTAACACCGCCCATAAACTCTTTATTACTTGCAACAGTTGCAAGCTTTGTACGGATAGTGGCAAGCAGTTTAATGTTGGCCGTAGTAGTGCGGATCTTCCCGGAAGCATCAACATCAAGTTTCTTAATGGCATTCACAGCCGCCGAAAGCATCGCCTTCTCGGTTTTGGTGATAACAGAGTCGAATTTCTCCGACTCGTTATCAATTATTGAAAGAACGTGCTTGTAATCCATGGCATTACTCCTCTACATTAGGCATTTGTATTTGTACTTCGTTTTTCTTCGTTACCTCGGCTGCATATTTGCATAGTGTCTTCATTTGGTTATCGTATGGCAGCTTTATAAAGTCTTTATTCTCACGCACAGCACGGCGTACAAACTGTGTTATATTGCACGAAATAATGTAATCCTCGTTAGTTATACCACCGTTTGCCTTCATGGTCATTTTGGTATCTTCTTCAATGCCATACAATGGATCCAAGTCGTAGATAAGAGTAACCATGTCTGCAATGGTTGGGTCTGTATTGAATTGACGTTTAGCATAGTCAATTTCTAATTCACGAAGTATAGCGGGATTTAGTTTTGCTTCGCGGCCTATTTTAATATCTTGCACAATAGTAGAGATAGCTATAATATCAAACTTGGTTGGTACATTGATTTTTGGTAGCATCGCTCTGCGTTGCTCATCATTTGGCACAATGATTTTATAACGATATTCGCCAATGTAGTAGTACACCAAATCAAGTATTCTCACAATATCCTCTGCAATAGCATTGACAAAGTTGTTCAATTCCTCTTTGTCGTACGCTTTAGCGACGCCAGACTGTGCCAATGGTGTTTCGGCCAGGAATTCCATGTTGATGGCAGAAAGAGCATCGTATATGTGTTGTCGTACGTTCTCGTCAGAGAACTTAGCAATATCGGTAGATTTTTGAACATAACCGATAGGTGGTGTAGGTACAGAAGATTCTCCAATTTTAGATGCTTGTATTACATACTCCCCGTAAGGTGATACATTGGTAACACTGCCACGACCATTACAATGCTTACACACTCGTTGTATTTCGTTTCCGGCTTCGTCTATTAACCATTCCCTACCTGTGCCATTACATACTGGGCAATCACTATTGGCATATACATACTTTTCGCTATGGATATGTTGCAAGATTTCTGCTTGCAAGTCACTATATACACGCACAGCCTCGTCCATGTCTGGTATTATACCTGCAATACGAGATTCGTATATGGTATCGTTGTTTTTGCGAGCGAAGAATATACCACCAGCTTTGAACGCAGGTAAAGAACCTATATTGTGTCTATATACAGTAGATGCAGACAGCTCTTTAGTATTGATTTGTTCGTACTTCAATACCTCGTTCTTTGTGATGATGTAATAAATAGAACCATTAGTATTAGCACGGGTGCCGTTATGGGTGGTGTAAGTGGTGGTGTCCTTGCTTTTAAGTACCACATATTCGCCCTCTACATAGTCAACTACTTGGTCGCTACCAAAGAATTCTGCAACAGGTCTTACGTATTCTGCACTTGATTCTGGCACTTCCATAGGAATTATCGCAATGATACCATTCGCATCAATAAGATAATTTCTTAGCAACAAAGAAAATGCCCAATTGGTTAGTGAAGTAAAGTGTGGGTAGTTATACTCACAGTAACGCTCCATAGTTTCGCTGTCTGCAATAACCTTTGGTACTGCTGTGGTGTCATACTTAATATTCCAATCTTGCGAGCGTCTTATCTTTTCAAGTGACGAGAATACTTTGCTGACGGTCTTCTTGGTGATTGGTTCATAGATTTTGCTGCGGTACTCCTTAATAGCCTCACTCTCGTTAGGGCGTCGCTCCAGAATTAACTTTGTCGGCATTCTGCCTTCTGCGTGTACTTTGATTTTTTCGGCCATTTCTACACATAGCCTTTGATTGTGGTAATTGCCAGAGGTAAGAATCGCGTTTACCTTACTCATTGTCAATTCGATTTCTCCGTTCTTTTTCATAATATCGTGAATTTAGATTATTAAATACTATTTCTTTGTGTAACGTTGCTGGTCATCTTCCACGCTGCTTTAGCGCATTTAATGCCGTTTACAACTGTGAGAACATTATCCCAATCCATTTCGTATTCGTCGGTTTTGGTCAGTCTCTCGCCGTTGATATACACCTCATCGCAGCATAGTGCAATAAGTAGCCTTTTATGCCATTCTTCAGGAATATAGTTGGTTTCGCATTGGTATTCTTTAGTGATCTGCGAAAATAGCACTACCTTCTCACCATTCATTTTTTCATACACATTATCCTTTTGCTTGTAGTTTGGTTTGGTTAGGGCAATTGGTAGCCACATCTTAACTGGCGTGCTAACAACGTTCCATGGCAAACCAAAATCACCATTATAACCAAAGCAACGATATTTAATAAGCGACAATCCCTCTTTAGATTCGTGCCTAATAAGTGGCGAAGAATAATAGTGGTAACCATTATCGAATATACAGATGCGGAACACTTCATTGGGTGCCACAAGTGTTTTAGCTTTGGCAGCACTAAAAGGAGAGTTTGTATCGGCGAATACTCCAGCAATGTATCTCCACTCTGTTAGACGTCCGCCTACTTCGCTACCTTCTATCATATCGCCCTCGATATTGGTTAAGTGCATAGTGAAGTATGGTTGGATGCTTGTTTCTGGAACAAAGAAGGCAATGCCTTCATCACCAAAATACACCGGCATTGGAAGCTCGCATTTATGTGGAAGTGATCTTAATTCACCTTCCACTCTCGTAAACTGAATAAATTGATTTTCCATAGTTATTATTGATTTTTAGGTATTAAAGTAAATTCTGTTTCGCCCGATGTAAACTCTCGGTGCATTTCCTTAATCCAATAGTCAGCACCATTAACGCGCACTATACCGTATGGATTGGCAAGTATTGTTTGGTACTGATCGTTGGTAGTTGGATACTTAAGTTTTACCTTCTCGGCACGCATAATAGGTCGCTCATAACTCATAGCAGAGTCTTCCGCAATAAGTGTGTCCTTCTTGTCGTGTTCGTAATATTTATAGTAAGCTTCATAAGAACCATGGTAACGTGTAGGCTTGGCAGCAGCTTTATAGTTAACCTTGCCCGATACGAATTGAATGTTTTTGTTCGTGTTAAATAGCGACATCCTACCTCTCCAATTCTCTGCCATACGCCTTGGAGATATTCGCACGTTGTAAGTTGTATAAACATCTGTGATGTTCTTAGGATTTTCTACACCTGTTCTAATTGTATAAGTTGGTTTGCCTAAAAAATTAGCACCTTGTATTGTAGGATATTGTTGTTCCAACTCAAACACAAATATATTTTCGTCGTACTTAAACTCATCAGAAGACATTTCAATGGACTTTCTTCTTGCTTCTTCTATGGCATAGTTATCAGCGATAAATGTGCACAATTTAGACACTTCCTTACTCACGCTTTTTACTTGGCTGTTATACACGCGTTCGCTATGTATGTTATCGATAGAGTTAATATCTTCGTTGGTTGAATACTTCTTATAACCAATGGTAAGCTTGGTAATAACATTATCTACGTCTAATTGCGTTGTTATCTCGTTAGGTCCGTCTATCTCCAGGATAACATCGTTATTGTAGAAATAATCCCAACGTTCAACACGAACAAATGTTTGCCCTTCCTCGTCTTCAAACGACCAACCGATGCAACCTAACGCATCTAACGCCTCTATCATATCTTTGAATGATATATTAAAGCCTTTATCAGAGAAACCGCGAATATCATAACCGGTAGCAAGTCCTAATAACGCCATAGGCCCTGCAATTGATTTAGGTGGGTTTAAGTCTAATAGCGAAGATTTAAGGTTTAACTGATTATTGCTAATGGTGCGAATCACCTGGTTAAGAGCACTGTTAATAAGAACGAATTTAGTTTTAACTTTCTCTGTAAATTGTGACTTCAGCGACATGCGTATGTAAGAACCAGCATGGACTGTTACACGCATTTCCTGTTCCTCGTTGTGATAGCGTTTCATTGCGACACCATCATCGTAAAAATAATTGTTACGCAACGCAATTCCGAAAACAAGTTTACCTGTCTTATTATTCACTACATAACCGTTCTTAGTTTGTTTTAAAGTAAAGACAAGTTTGCGGTTGTCATTCTCCAAATAGTTAGAATATTGGCCAGTATATGCCACCATATTTCCTTTAGCTGCCACCCATTCAGGATTAGTCCATGGCATGTCAATCCATGCTTCACCATCCATCATTACCAACTGAACATCATATCGCGGTATTTCATTCATAACATTCCAAATGTAACCTGGAGGCTTGTTGTTATATAAATCAAACAAGTTATTTTCGCCAATAGCCTCTACCGTTACAGTTACATTTAGTTCGATAGAATAAGGCGAGTTATCTCCAAATTTCGCTGCAAAATCTTCTCCTGCATCAAATAATGGGGTGTAGTATTCGCTTACAATAGAGCCTGATATTTTCATATCATCGCCTTTTATTGATTCGGCAATATCAGCTTGTGGGGAACAAGTTCCGAATTCTTCTAACGTTAATTTTTCACAGATTGGGAAGTTAATCCAATGATGCGACTTATTTCTTGGTAGTTTAAATCTACCTGTTTGGGCGGTCTCGGAAGTCCACACAACATCTTCTTTTGCTTCCATCAAATTGGTATATACAATAGCCTTGTTAGGGATATAAACGCTATGCTTATAAATGGAGCTGATTGTATTGCCTTCGATAGTTTTGTTGCTGTATATGTCCACGTCGGTAGTGGTACGATTATTAAACATGGTTTTTACGCCCACATCACCAATTTTAAGCGACACAGAGTAGTATTCACACTTCTTTTCGCTAAAAGTGGACATATCCAATACACCCTCGTAAATCACATTGTGGCTTACATCTGTTACAACATACCCTATCTCTGCGTCGATGTTTGTATCGTATTGTTCCTTGATAAAATGGGCTGCCTCGCCGTAGAATTCCAACGAGCTAACAGTTACCTGTGCACTCATGCCGTGGTACTCGCCACGCTTAATGGTGGTTTTCATGCTGTCAAAACCAATAGGCTCGCCTATCTCGAGTCTATTGGCATCATATTGTAAGTAGTGTTTTAATTCCATGCTCCGCAATATTTTTTATTCATAATCTTGTGATAATTACCATCATCGGAAATGGCAACACCGCTACTATCCACGTGAACAGTCACGGTCTTTTGCTTAGGTAGGTTAGAACCTACGGCACGACCTAACTTGTCGTAGTCTATCATATAGCCCAACACACTTGGGAGTATCGATGTATCAACTGGACCGTTAATGATTGGCTCGCTGTACTTTGGAATAGAAGGCAATCCGTAATTAGTCCATTGTCTTGGATCGTGCAGTTTGTTGTTAGGTACAATGCTCGCACCTTGTGGAATATACATAAGCTCAGGACCTTTTTCCCCTACTAACGCATACTCCCCTGCACCACCTTTACGACCTTTAGCGTATTTAGGAAGTGGTTTAGCAAGTGCAATTGCCAATTGAGTAGCACCCAAAGCTGACGCAATTGCAATACCAGCAATGCCCATCGGTGATGGTGGTGGACCAAACTGTGCGATTGCTTGCATAATAGCCATAGCAGTATTAAGACCAATACTAAACACAGCCGATGCTTTTTCTGCCGCAGCAGCTTTGCGTTTAAGTGCGATTTTCTTGTCTTCCAACTCCTTTTCGCTGATGTACTTCTTTTGGGCGTCTTCTTTGGCTTCTTGTGCATCGGTGGTGTACATTTCGTCTAACGCTTCTAATTCGCTTTGTATATGGTCTTGAATAGCGCCAAAAATCTCGTTCGCCAAATCGCCAATACCTTGCAGAATGGTCATTGCAAGTTCTTGTTGTTGAGCTCGCTGTTCTGCCAATATCTCCGCCTGTTCTTCCAAAGCTTCACGCTCGATGTCAAGTTTAGCGTCTTGGAATTCTTGTTCTGATATTAAACCTGCTTGATATTGGGCGTTTAACTCGTCCATTCTTACCTGGCGTAAGTTCTTGTCGTGTGCTGCCAATGTTTCACGAGCTTGTTTAATCTGTTCGTTGGTTGCATTCTCGCTATTGAGAATAGCAATAGCAGCATTTTCTTCGGCTTTGATGCGATTATTTGCTTGTGCGGTGGTCTTCGCTATGGTATTAGCAGAATGCTCGTTTTGTAGTTTTTTTAAATCGTCATGCAATTTATGTTCAACGGCAAGTATCTTTTCAGCCTTTAGTTTCGCATTGTCTTCACTCTCGTTGATTGCTTTTATTTCAAGCTCGGCAAGATCTTCAAGCGATTGTTTTTTTGCTTCGTACACATCTTCGCCACCGTATATCTCAGCTATTTTAGCGTTGTTCTCAATTTGTAATCGCTGAAGTTCGTTATCCGCATCAGTTTGCACCTTGGCAATCTCTCTGTTCATCTGCTCGGCCAGCGCCTTGCGTAGTGCAATTTCCGCCTTAGAATTGCCTGTAATAGCAGATATTTTCTTTTGGAAGTCTCGTTTTATCTGCGCTATTTCTTGGGCGGTAGAGTCCTTCATTAAGGCTATACGAACATCCTTTAGTTGTTCTTCCGCCTCTTTGATTTCTTCCTTGCGTTTTTGGATCGCTTCTTTCTCTGCCTTCAATTTTTCCTCATTGTTTTTAACTCTCTCCGCAATCTCACGCACGTGTACATCTTGGCGGAATTTAACAAGTTCCTCGTTCTTAGCTTTGTAGATCTCTTTAAGTTTATCCATCTGTTCTTGTTCTTCATCACTGATGCCAAACCACGAGTCTTGTTTAAGCTTAACCATCTTATTGTATGCACGTACAGCCGTGTTATATTGGTTTAGCAATCCGTTTTCTTGAATCTTAGCAACCTCTTTCCATGTCTTGCCCTCTGCCTCGGCAAGTTTAGCAGCGTAGTCCGAAGAATCTCCGATATTCTTAATGCGTTTCTCGGTTTCTTCCATAATGCCGTTGAAATTGCGTTGTTCCTTGGCGCTGCTGCTTAGGGCAGATGTCAAATAAGCAAGACCAGCCACCAAAGCAGCCACACCCGCCACGATTAGCATTACAGGATTGGCAAGTAGTGCAGCATTGAACGACCATGTGGCAGCAGTAGCCGCTGTAGTTGCAGTAGCAGATGCACCTTTGGCAGCAGTTTCAGCAGCAGTAGCCGCGGTAGATGCTCCCGTTAGTGCTACTTCTTTGGTTTTTTCCTTGTTGAATAGTTTTTGTAGTGCGTGACGAATCACCACGTTGGCAGCACTATCTTTGTTTAGCACATTGGCCACTTGTTGCACACCATTCAGCACGGCAAGTGCAGCCTGCACCTTAAGGAACGCATCTTGTAGTTCTTCGCTCTCTCCACCTAACAAGGCAGCGGCAGACGTAGCGGCATTAAATGCACCAGCAATACCACTACCCACACTCATAGCAGCGTCAAGGTTCTTGGTGTCCGATGCAAGGATGTTTATTTGTTGTTGGGTGTCGCCCATTTGGTCGGTAAGTTCTGCCGCCCTCACAGATAGGTCAATAAATGCTTGCGACGATGTATCGCCCGCCATTTCCATTTGCATAAGCTGTTCACGGATGGCACGTATCTGTTGTGTCATCTTAGAGCCTACGCCATTCATAGCATTGGTATTGCTCACCAATTGCTTAAGCGACTTAATGTTTTTCTCGTTGGCAGTTACCTGGCCTTGCATTTCTTTGCGAAGTCCACGGTAATACTCGGCATTCTTGGCAAGTGCTTGTTGCAGTTCCTTACCAGATAGCCCCAACGCCTTAATAGATGCAGCATCTTCTCTTTCGGCTTGGGCAGTCTTTAGCATCTGTGCTTCCAACTCCTTAGAACGATTAGAAAGCTCTTTAATCTGCAACTGTGCTTCCGATAGGTCTGCTTCACCGGTTACACGTATCAGTATGTTATTATCAGCCATAGGTGTTAATGTTTAAATTTTCGTTTTAGTTCTTCGTTTCGCTTCTGTTCTCGCTCCATCCGTTCTATCTCCCGTTCTAACTTGGCGAAAAACTCGATAGTGGTATAGTGGCACAGACGCTCACGTTTACTCTCGGTTACTACTTCTTCCCATTCGTCGTAGTTTTGTTGGATTTTATTGAGGTAGTTAAACGCATCAAGTCTTGGTGTAGGCCGTTGAGTTGTTCGTTCAGCATCGAATACCCGTTTAAATCGCCAACGGCATTCGTTAAGAACGGCATCAATTCCTTCAACGGCCTTTGCATAAAAAAACTTTCCACGTCCATATCCTTTTTCCAACGTGCAATTTTCTTTTCTGCGTATTCAGGCTCCCACACCTCAGGTTTTTCGCTCGCATCAAAATACACAATTGAAGCAAGGCGATAACAAAGGTCAATATCTGCCGTTAGTGACAAACGGTCCTTAAGCATTGCGTTCAGCTGGTTGATGCGGAAGATGTCAATCTTATTTTCGTGCAGTACCTCGTCTATTGCCTTGGTGTATTGTAGTAAGAAGTCACGAGAGCAACGCATTTCTATCTCATTAAAACAAGACAGTGCAGCTCTGCCCCTTGCCCATGGTAAATTGGTAATGTCCGAATAGCAGTAATATTTCTTACCGCCAGACGTAAATGCGTACTCTATACGGTAAAGTGCTTTTTGTTCACGGCGTTTGTCGATCTCAATACGCCATGTTTCTTTTAGGTCTTTGATTAACTGAATGAAATTCATTGTTGTAGGTTATTTAGTTGGTTATGTAAATCACTTATACTTGTTCCGGTGGCGTGAGTGCTTCCACGCACAAACAGTTTCCACAATCCACGAGCTGGCCAGGTATTAACCTCTATTCTCGGCTGCTTAATGTAGATGTAAGGCGAACCGTTGCAAACGCACCCACGATGAGAGAAACGGAAACCAGCAGACAGCAGAACATCCTCGCTACGCTCTTTGTATTCTTCCTTAGTCATCTATTCGCTCTCCTCTCTGATATTTAGCCACAATGGCATTACGATAGTCACACTCAAGTAGCGGAGAATACTCGCTTTGTATTTTCTTGGATGCTTTCTTATTGTGATTACGCAGTCCTTTGCGTGTGCCGTAGTAGAATTCTTTGCCGTGTTGAATAACAAACACCACATCGCCACATTGAGTGGAAACGTGGCACGCCTCGCGGCAAGCATTCGCCTTGCGTATATTGTGGACCAATAGCCTTATCCACTTATACGGATAAATCACCCAGCAGAACAACACCACGAATAACGTAGAGAATAACACCACCCAAAATGGTGGGCGCTCTGCTGTAAAGTCTCTTGTGTATGGCATACTATTAGTCTTCATGGTACAGATATTTAAGAAGTGCAGCAATCAACGTATTAGCCCCGATAACACCCACCATGGTAGGCAGAATATACCAATCAAGGCCATAAATGAGAGGGTAAAGCACAAGTGTGTAGATGCCGCCCATGCAGATGTTACAATCATACAGAGGGCGTGAAAGCACACCCATGTGTACTTTAGTTAGCCACTCGGTGAGTTTCACTCTCACGCAGTTAAGTAGCATACCATCGTGTAGTGACACGTGTATGCCAGTAATAATCAGTGATAGAACAATAATCTTAGTTAACATAATTGATTGGTGTAAATAGGTTGTAAAACTGATGAAAAAAGTATCTTGCATTATCCAAGAAGTCAGCCTGTTGTGCCTCGTCCTTACGATCGTCTTTAATCGGCTTGTTATCCTTGTCACTCATTACGTTCTCAAAGTCGAAAATGAGCGGTTTACAGCGTTCTTCATCCACGATGATGTTGTATTGTTCAAAAATGTTATTCATAAACAAACGGCTCTCTGCAAGGCGTGGATTGCTCTTAGATACTTGGATTGATGAACGACCAAGGCGGAAGAACATACGTATCTCGTCGTAGTTATTCAGTAGCGACATGGTAGTAGCGTTATTCCCGGCACAGTCTCCCGTAATAATCAGCATAGCACGAGGGTAACGTTTCTCAATCTCAACGCATATCATTCGTGTAGTAGCATTGTGTAGCTTTACAGTGTCGATGCCATAGACGCAATTACTTGTTATCTGCCACATAGAACACGTCATCGGGTCTCTATTAAAGTCAAACGAAACGTACAGCGGTAGTTTATGATTGTAGGTTGTTTTACCCACGTTACGAGAGCGAGTAAAGGCAAACAGCCATTGCTTGTCGCTCATGGTGATTGGGTTCTGCTGATACTGTGTTTCAAAAACATATTTGTTATTAAGTTTCATATCTTCGAGCTCGGCAACCGTAAACTTCTCAGGATACAAAGAACGTTTAGATCCGTCTTCGTCCTCGATAAGTGCAGGCAGCGAAACAACCTTCCATTTGTCTGGCTCGTTCTTTTGCAAGTAACCACAAAGGTCTTCCTTGTGTAGTCTCTGCATGATAATGATAATGGGAGTAGTACGGTCGTTACGACGCGAAAGGATTGTGTCCTTGAATGTATCAATCACTGTTTGGCGAGCAATAGCAGAGTCGGCATCACGCACCTTTAGCGGGTCGTCAATGATGATAGCACCGCCCCACTCTGGTTTATACGCCTTAAATTGAGATTTACGACCATCTTCTCTGTCAAGGAACGAGTTAATATCCGATGCGTCAGATTGAGCAATACCAGCACCGAAACCGGTTATTTGCCCTTTGGAAGACACAGCATAAACACCGCCGCCCTCGGTAGTGTACCATAGGTTTTTAGCAGAAGAATCGTTGCTTATCTTTACCCATGGGAACAGTTCTTGGTACCAATCAGAACACACAGCATCGCGTATCTTCTTGCTGGTGTCAAGTATTAAGTCTTGCGAATAGGAAGACAAAATATAACGGGCACATGGATTCATTGCAAGACCTTTCAGAACCTTGCTTTTAATTATTTCAGTCTTACCAGAACGTGGAAACACATTGACCATTACGTTTTGAATATACCCCTCAAAAATCTCGTCAAACACTTGCGCAATACGCTTGTGGCACTCGGCAATAACCATCTTCTGATTGTATTGCCGTGCAAACATAAAGCGAGCAGCAAACAAGCTGTCGTCATATATGCACTTACGTATTACTTGGTTTTGTGTCATTGTGCGATTGGATTGGTTTACATTCGTTTTGATAACTCGGCGATAAACTCAGCCGCTTCTTCGGCTGTCAATTCTTTTTCTGCTTTCACGTGGGCGTCAACCTGTGCTTTTACGTTTACAGTCTGTTCTACCGCTTGTCCGTTAATCTCGGTTAGTAGTTTAGCAGCCTTGGTGTCTCCGTTCCACGCAGCTTTATACATACTTACAACAACGGCACCATCCCAGGTGGTTGTTTCTTCCTCGCCCTCTGCATTCTCAATCTTAATAGCCTGCTTGCCGTAGAATTTAGCCCAATCACGCAGTGACTTGTTTCTGCGGGCACTCTCACGGCTCTTTTTGTTGGCCGCTTTGGCTGTCTCGCTGGTAAACGATGTTCTATTTTTCTTCTTCTTGTGGTCCATAAATAATTTCTCCCGTTAAACCGTGTTAAGCACGGCAATATATCACGTAACAAAAATAATAATCTTTTTGATTATTTTGTTATCATTCAGGCTTTTATTTTTACAAAAAAAAGAATGAGTACTAAAAAAGTACCCATCCCAATTTATCAGTTTTGCCCACAAGGTGGCTCTTTGGCGTATTCTACAAGTTTACTCAACCTCTTGCAGTAACGCCCTCTAATTGTCTCGTAAGCTTCCTTACACTTTTGACACGTTGGATTTGTTCTGCTTGCCATTGCTTAGAAAATTATCGCATTTACGGTTCTTATACATACTCGAAATAAAACTAACCAACATCGGTCTATCGTTTGGGTTCATTGCCTTATAAACGCAAAAGAGCGAGAATCTACGGCATTTGTAAGCAAGCGGGCATTTATACCCGCTACAATGTGCTACGTCTGCATTATACGATTTCATTGCCGTTATACTCCTCTGTAAATTCACGAGGGATGTATATTAGCGACGGCATCGGATTGATTTTTTCTACCAATGTTTCATAATTCACACCCTCGGTTTTGCGTTTCTCAATATCAAGTTTTATCGCAAAGATTGCTTTATCAGAGTTATAACTGTTCACAAAATAACGCACAGTCATTGGGCTTAAACCTTCTACCTTCACCACTATATCCACGTCGTAAAACTTCTTAGTTTGCTCTACATCTTTGTTTTCTACATGGTCAAGACTTCGCAAGTTATCTTCAAGTAGTATCACATCGCCAATAGATGCAATAGACATGATGTAATACTCACTCTTGAACATCTGTTCTGCATAGTCGTTAAAGATGCAACGGGCATTGTCTATGCTATTGGCATAAAGCACAAACGTATAGCTTTTACCATTGTACAAACACTTAATTTTCCATACGGAAGATTTGTTTTTCACGCCCTCAGAACCTGCACGGCATTGGTTACTTACTTCTACCTCGGTAATATCTCCACTACTCATGTAGAAGTTTAAAGTCATTAGGTTCTCTTGGTCCAGGTACTCGCCCCTTTCCATGATCACTTCGTAACGATCTACAGACACAACTTTACCTATTCCTTGTGGTGTTTCCATAATAGATCCAATTTTTGGTAAATCTTTTTTTAATTCAGAATAAACTTCATTTTCATATCCTAAGCAACAAA
>JAFVZF010000115.1 GCA_017508305.1 Paludibacteraceae bacterium
AAGGTAGTTGGGGGCATTCACACCCATGATTTTTAGGGCATCTATTTGTTCGGTAATACGCATGGTACCAATTTCAGAGGCGATATTACTTCCCACTTTTCCTGCCAAAATAAGGCACAAAATGGTTGATGAAAACTCCAATAGCAAGGTATCGCGTGTAGTTAAACCGGTAACGTATGCCGGTAGTAATGGATTTTCTGTATTGAGCACCATTTGCATGGTAATAACAGCACCGATAAATACAGAAATGATGATAACAATGCCCAACGAGTCGATGCCCAACTTTTCAATTTCTTTGATGTATTGCTTGCCCAACAAACGCCAACGTTGAGGTTTCTTAAAAACCTCTTTCATAAGCTCTGCATAGGCTCCTACGTGTTCTAAAACATTCATAAGTTTACTATTTAGGTTGATACACTATCTTTTCGCCATAAGTGGTTCCGTCTTTTCTATCTACCGATAAAATATACACGCCCTCGGAAATATCCGACAATCGGTCGTCTTGTTCAGTCAATGTCTTGATCAGTTTTCCATTGATATGATAAAGGCGTATGCTTTTTACGCTCTCCCATGCCGAAGAAAGAATGGAGCTACCATCAAAAACCTTGTCGTAATCGGCAGGAGTGTTGATACCATTGGTGGTCCCTTTCTTGGTGTAGGCATAAATGCACAGGTTATAGGGGTATTCGGTCCCTTTGCCTAAGGGCATCCAGTCCGAGTTGTCAAATGCTACCCATTGTTTGTTTTCTTTGGGTGTTATTTGTGTGTAGTCGGGAATTGTACATTCTATGGGAATGACATATCCTTCTGTAGGATGTATGGCGGTAACGGCTACGTAATTTTTTCCGGCTATAGGCAGTGGAGTGGGTAGCACATGCTTATAAAATCCTTTATAGGCAATTGTTACCGAGTCGGAGATGTATGGTTGCTGCCAATCGTTGGTAATTACCGTAAATGACAACTTGGTGCCGGGCTCTGTTACGTAAGTACCTATAGCTACCAAATGCTCGTTGCCTTCAAAATCAAATTGAACGATAGCATCGGTCAAAATTCCCGAAATATCCAATCCAAATGTTCCTACCATACCGGTGCTGTTATAATGATACACGCGATCGATACTTTCTGTAGGGGTACAATCGGTATATGCCACACACTCGCTTGCTATCAACTTATCTTTGTAAGAAATCCATAAGTAACCATTGTCAAACTGGTAGATTCCCCAGTTGTTTTTTGCCAACCATGCTTGCTTGCTATCGTCCCACCCAATCAGTGTGATGCCGTGATTGACACCATTGTCGCCGGTGTATTCATAGATGCCGGTGGTTTTGTTGTAGTAATTGCGATGGTAGTAAAAGCTGGCAGTAACCGAGCCATACTCCATAATGTTTTGTTTTATGGCGGTAGCATCATCTGCAGGCAAAAGATTCCATCCCAAGGTATACATGGGGGTATTCTTCTTGTCAAACGAGACGCAGGCTGCATTATTCGGAGCGTAGGGTAATGCTTCTTCGGTTACAATGCCTTCCAATCGTGCCATCATCGAGCCGGCCATCTGCTCATTTCCTCCCTCTGTAATGGGTGCTACGTTAAAGCCCGTAAAACAGGTTGCAAAAGATTGGGGCGACAAATACCCGGTCTCTATGTTGTTTTTGTAGTACAATACTTGTAGGGCATCGGTTACGGCAAAAGCCCAACAAGTCCCTTCTATTTGTTGATCGCGTGGAGCCAAAACAACGTTGTTCGTTCTGGTATCGTAGGCATCGGGCAATGTGTTGCGCTGATGTGTTACTTGATAGCGATGAAAATGTGTGGGTGGGGTGATGTATCCACCAGCAAATGCACTTGTAGCGACGAGGATAGCTATTATCAGTAGGTGTACTTTTTTCATGCTTTAGAATCTTTTAATTCGGGATAGGCAATGCGCGTATGGTAAATATTAGCCAATTTTTCCTTCAAAATGGTCTTGGCCTCTGTTATTTCGCGCAACGTGATAGGTGCTCTATCCAAATAATGTTCGTTAATCAGGGTGTCAATTAATTTTTCTACCAGGTTGCTAATGCTTTCATCTGTGTATTCGGTCAGGCTGCGCGAGGCTGCTTCTACCGTGTCGCATATCATTACAATAGCCATTTCTTTGGTGTAAGGGTTAGGACCTTGGTAGGTAAATTGTTCGGCATTGGGTGTTTCGTTAGGATGTGTGTTGCACCATTCGTTGTAAAAATATTTGGTAACACTTTTTCCGTGATGCGTTTCGATAAATTCGATAATGCTTTTGGGCAATCCATATTCTTTTGCCATTAACACGCCGTCCGATACATGCTGGGTAATAATTTTCGAGCTGGCTTCGGGGGTTAAGTATTGATGCGGATTGTTGCCTTTGGCTTGATTCTCGATAAAAAAAGCAGGGTTTTTACTTTTGCCGATATCGTGATACAAAGCACCTGTTCTTGCCAACATGGGATTCCCGCCAATCTTATTGGCAATCTCACTTGCCAAGTTGGCTACTTGCATGGAATGTTGGAAGGTACCCGGTGCTTGCTCCGATAGCTTTCGCATAAGTGGACTATTGGTATCGCTCAATTCGATAAGTCGCATATTGGAAATAAATCCAAATGTTTGCTCGATAACGTATACAAAAGGATATACCAACAAGAGTAAAATGCCGTTTAATACAAAGAAGGCAAACATCCATCCATTCATTTTTAGGATATTCCCGTCTACTGTTAGGGCATAGCCCAAATAGAAAAGGCTATACATCAGAACGATGATAATGGCGGAATTGACCAATTGCGAGCGTTGCGAGATGTCGCGCAGGCTGGTAATTGCCACCATGCCGACAGAGGCTTGCAAAAGGATAAACTCAAACGGAAGCGGCACTAAGAATGAAGCCAAAAAAATGGTGATATAGTGCGTGTATAAGCCGGTACGCGTATCAAAAAAGATGCTGGTTATAATCGGAATCAGTGCGTACGGAATGATGTATACCATAGAAGCATCGGCATACGTTACTACCAATGCCGTAATTAGCACAATGCCCAGAATCATGCCAAGCAGCAAGGTGATGATACGTTTGCTGGCAAAATATTTCTTTCGGAACAGACGTAAGTAAAGGTAAAGGAGCAACATTAGGCTACTTACCAATAAACATTGTCCAATGAGCGTAGTAACGGTTTGGTTGATGCCGTTGGATTGGCGCATTTCGCTTTCGCGTTTGAGCGATTCCAATATCAAAAAATCATTGGGCGTGATAATTTCGCCTCGGTCAATGATGCGTTCTCCTGCTTG